>DATNPK010000027.1 GCA_036703275.1 Coleofasciculaceae cyanobacterium
TTTGATTTCCCATTTTTCACTACATCTGTTGATTGGCAAAATGGTCATTTTACTGCTATCCAAACTGTCATTTAATTTTTAATCCTCAAACTTTTCTTGACTTATCAATTATACCCTAATACACTCTTTTGCTACACAACCCTTTTCTTCCTTGACCAACCTCATATTTTACCTTTTGATTATCTGTAAGGCTTACATCACTACCTTGAATCTCCGAGGCATGAACAAATAGATCGTCTCCCCCGTCATCTTGAAGAATGAAACCAAAGCCCTTTTTGTCGTTGAAAAATTTTACTGTACCCGTACTCATATTTTGCTTTCCTTTGTTGTGATTAATGTTTGGCAGTATTGACTGTAGCCTAAAAACGACCTAACAAAGATTAATTTAAGAGATTTTTACAGGACATATTGAACTAGTCTCAGTTTAGAATAAATATTAGGCATTTTTTGGTCACACATTTTCGTTCCAATCAAAATTAAAATTTAAGAAATCGTTTCAATGACGCAAACTAAATTACAACAACAATTTACACTGGCAAATGTAGATGGCTCAGTAATTATCTACCTAAAGCTTCAGTCCAATGGCTCTTACCAGAGAAGACTGATTAGCGATGCTTTTATCAGTGACAATGACAACGATAACAGCATCAACAAGACAATTACTGAAGCTATTAGTGCTTATTTTCGCCAAAATAAAGATGTTAAAAGTGGTTATTACTTGATCGTTAGAGCAGATGAGAATACAATTTGCGTAGAGAACATCGGTTACTTCTTTGAAGATGCGATTGAGAAACTACAGAAATTAAATATTGTGATTCCTTTTATAGAAGGAGAGAGTCAGAGAACGGCTTTAATCCCATTTGAGAATGAGGATAGCGTTGCGCGAGAAGATATTCAATTTGATGGTCGAATCTCTTTCCAGCATCATATAGCAGAAGAAACAACTGATGATGAGTCAGAATAACTATGCAGCCGATTGAGGGAAAAGTTTGGCAAATAGATTATTAGAGATTAGTTGCCAATCACTAATCACGCATAGGGGAATTATTTAGATGATAGTGGCTAGGGAATAGGGTTAATAACCTCTAACTGTTTAATAGTTTCATCAATTGATGTTTCGGCAAAAGGTAAAAGCGATTGCGATAGTCGCGCCGAAGCTATCGCTCCTTCCCTGTAACTTCTATATGACTGAAAAGCTGTGTTTTTAACTCTTGATTTAGCTGGGTCATGTTTAAATCTTTCCAAACCGCTTTCCGTACTTGCCCCAATTCTCTTTTTTAAACGGCGATTGCCATCTAAGAATCAACTCTCTTTCTAGCTTCAATCTTCCCCTGCGCTCGCTCGGAGTATCGTACCAAAAGCGGTACTGTTAGATTAACTATAGACAAGTACAAAAATACCTAATGCACACATTTCTTAAGCTGAAATAGAGACAATAATTCCCCTAATTTCTTTCCGGTAGTGTAGCAAAGATGTTGAATTAATCAAATATCTCTGCCAAACTCATACTTATTAATATACAAACCAATCACTAGATCTTGCATCTGAGTAAGCTTAGAAAAGCAGATTGTTTTTCTGTGTAATCTTTTAATTCTATT
>DATNPK010000029.1 GCA_036703275.1 Coleofasciculaceae cyanobacterium
GTTTGAGCGAGAAATAAGAAATTAGTATTCCCATTTCTTATAATGTCGATCGCGATCGTGCGGAGCGAATTTTATTGGAATGTGTAGAACACCACACCGAAAGCATTAACCAAATGAGTCGGGAAGCTTTAATAATTATGCACGATCGCTATTTTTTACATCCCCACGACTTGACACCTAAAGTTTACTATCGCATTACTAACAATTGGTTAGAACTTACGTTCGTTTTGTCGTTAGAGAACGAGCTATTCGCGCTCTCAAAGATGCAGTCAGTCGAGATCTTCTGAAAGCTTTCGATAATGCAGGAATTGAAATCTCAACTACTAGATATAATGTTATTGGATTTCCACCACTTCATCTTGAAAATAGCGAGCCTCCAGGGTCGGAGCTTCGCTAACGCGACAATTACTTACCTAAAATGGATTTTACAATTATTTTTTTAAAATACAGTTAAAAATATTTTTTTAAATAAATGAAGCTCAAGTTAATCAAAATAATTCGTAATCATGATTAATACAATAAGGAATTACTAAAATAGCTCGTTATTATAGCTTAATTTATTCTATTTTTTTCCTAGAGTCCAAATAGTATGTCTGTTGAAAAACCAGATTTTATTCTTTTCGCACAGCATGGTTGGGCTGATAATCGTCGAGCGATCGCTGATTTGGTAAAAAGACTGGTAACTCCAAAAACTATCGCGATCGCGCCTAGCTTAGGATATTTTAAAACCTGGCTGAGAATTGAGCCGTTAATCGAGACAGTTGAGGAATATGCTACGGTTACCCTCGATAAATATCCAAATACACCGATGAGGATTATTGGTCATTCAATGGGTGGATTAATTTGGTTAGAAATTCTCAATCGTCATCCCGAATGGCACGGGCGAGTACATTCTTTAGTTTTGATTGCCTCTCCACTTGGGGGAGCAGGTTTAGGACGAATTTTCGATCCTTTCAATATTGGAATTGGCATTTCAAGAGATTTAGGGAAAAACCGCAGACCGATCGCCGAACAAATTGCGGCTAGTATCCCTACTTTAGTTATCGCTGGGAATGTAGATGGCGGTGGCGATGGAACGATTGCGATCGGTTCGACCAAAGTGCGCCATGCTCATTTTATCTGTTTGTCTGGGTTGTCTCATCCAGTGCTTCGCAATCATCCCCGAACAGAAGCAGCAATTCGTGAATTCTGGAGCGATCCGCAAACATTACAAGAAACCAGCGAACCAACAATCGTAGATGAAGTTATCCAACGTCTTCAGTCAGTTCCAGGAATGATAGACGCTCATCAACGAGACTTTCATAAAGCTACAACAGCGATCGTTCTCAAAGATGGTAGCTCGATTCGTCTTTGGTGGAATCCACTAAGAGTAGAACACGTCTTTGTTGCCTCCCCCCAAAAAAAATTTTTATATGGAGGCTTCGTCGGCTGGATACACGAAAAAGCTCTAAAAAAGACGTTAACAGAAATTAAACAAAAATATGCTGCTGAAGTATCTTATTAAAAGAGTAAGTAGCTAGGCAGAATTAAATATAAAACGCTTCAAGTGGTAATCGCCTTGTTTACTTCTTCGATTCATTGCTTGAATAATTGTCATAGCCAGATCGTATTCATTGTCAAAGATACGCCCCGCAATTTCATGAGTTTT
>DATNPK010000030.1 GCA_036703275.1 Coleofasciculaceae cyanobacterium
AAAACTCATGAAATTGCGGGGCGTATCTTTGACAATGAATACGATCTGGCTATGACAATTATTCAAGCAATGAATCGAAGAAGTAAACAAGGCGATTACCACTTGAAGCGTTTTATATTTAATTCTGCCTAGCTACTTACTTGTCCTAATTTCAACAACTTCTACGAATCTAACGGTCGTGGTTGGTGTGAATTCTTTAACCAACAGGCAAGAGCGCATCACGAAATGACAAATGACTGTGTTGTTAGTTCAGAAACATTAATTCAACAACGAGAAATCTCCTCCGTGATCGACACCAAAGGAGAAAGAGAGTTAATCACCATTGAATTTGCGACTAATATTCACCCCGAAGAAACCGAGTAACGAGGTAGAAGTAAAAAGTTCCTTTAGCTATCGGGCAATCATCTACAAGATAGTAGGAATGGAATTACTAGACTCGCAAACACCATCAGGAAAACTCTTATACCAGCCCAGTTGGAAATACAAAATCAGCGATGGTCAGCAAACCTACTGCAAAGATGAAACCGCTTTAGTTTTGGCTGGCGATAGTCGCCAAATTAAAACTACTCCTGTATTTACTACTGAGCCACTTGAATCAGTGGATGACCAACCTCATTCTCTGTACAAGGTAGGAAGTCTAGTTAAAGTTATCGATCCTGCCGAAAACCATACTAAGTGGGCAGTCTTTGAAGTAGCCGAATGCAAATACAATCAAAGTCTTTACCGCAACACTGAGTCCTATCTCAACGAACCTCAATGGTACTATCGATTAGTCAGTAATGTTGATGCAAGTACCATTAGTAAATTACTCTGGGTCAGAGAGGATGAGATCTGTCCTAAAGGATACCGCTTCGCATATCAATTTGACATGGCTCACAACATTTGCACTCAATACATCTTTTAGTCCGACGGTTCGGCAATTGTCTTATCTCCATCATGGCGATCGCTGCCGAACTAGCTCAATATTTCTGAGCTAGTGTCCCACTTTAACCCTTTACTGGGACAGTGTTTTCTAAAACTACCGCCAAATAGTTATCACAGACGATAAGAGATTTAATTTCTAATAACTGTAAGTGGGACAG
This sequence comes from Coleofasciculaceae cyanobacterium, assembly GCA_036703275.1. Taxonomy (NCBI): domain Bacteria; kingdom Bacillati; phylum Cyanobacteriota; class Cyanophyceae; order Coleofasciculales; family Coleofasciculaceae; species Coleofasciculaceae cyanobacterium. Next base: position 1,083 of record DATNPK010000030.1, read on the forward strand.
TTTTGCTCAAAAAAGCTTTTGGCGACCAAAATTTCCCCTCTGCTCAACAAACACCTAGAGGCAAACTAACGCGGGTTGGAAACGCGCGGAGGAATTCTAGACACCAAAATTTTTTTACCCCCTTGTGGTGGTGGTCAACTCATGGAAGAGCAACATTTATCGGCGGCGCAAGTAGCTAAATTAGTTCGAGTTCACTACCGAACGAGCGAAAATTGGGCGGCACGGGGCTATTTAGAGCGCGATTTGGGTAAATATGGGGTAATCTCGGCGCTTTGCTATCGTCTCTCTCAGCTAGAGAAAGAAATAGGCAGCTTGAAAGACAATCCTAAAGCCGAATTACAGTTCCAGAAGCTATCCGCCGAGGTATCCGAGCGTGTAGCGCTCGCTAGAATCAAAAACCTGGAGGCGGATCTACTGGAAAGCAAACTAGTCGATACTGAAGAGGTTTTGATTGCCTGGAGAAAAGCGATCGCCAGAACCAAAGCTAAATTCATTGCTATTCCCGCTAAATTGGCTCTGGAGTTGTTGGTAATGGATGAACCAGCACAAATACAGATTTTGCTCAATCAAGTCATTCACGAGGCTTTGGCAGAATTGGGAAATATTTGTTGGCGACTCCCAACACTGAAAGCGAAGGAGTCGCCAACAAATATTTGAAAAATTTTAAATATCAAATATTTTATTTTCAAATTAATCTATTAAACCTTTTAAATAGATTAATTACTCTTCTTTTTGTTTAATAATATCAGGTACAACTTTCTCTTCTTTAGGTAATGGTTGTTCTACCGTATTTACTAACAAATATAATCCTATCCACCAATACAACAACGGTCCCCCAACTCCTAAAACTAGCCCAGATAATAATAATTTATTCATTCATATATCTCTCCTTATAACTGCTTATATTTATATATACTTTGTTTTTATTCAATAGTTTGAGTAATTAAAGAGACTTTTTTAGGGTCTTTTTATGAAGACCCTTTTTTTTTTAATTTGTTTCCATTCAATTAGTTTCTTTAGTAATTAGAGAGTGCTTCCATTAAAATCTAGATATAGTATGTTGTCTAGAGACCGTTTGCGAGGCTCAAAAAAAATTGAGCAAGTCAGGCTGTAAGGAAAACCAGCAAAAACCTTTGAAAACTATACATAGTAAGCAGTCGAAACTCACAAGAATATAATAATGGTTACAGCGGTTTTGGTTGAGCGTCGCCAAAATTATTAAATAATAAAACCAAATCACTAACAAATACGATTGCCTTTAGATAATCGTCGAACTAGGCAGTTGGGTTAGGTTATTTCCTATAGCCCAAGTTGTTACTTGCTGTAAAGTATGTCGAGTTATCGGGTAAATTCTAATACTATCCTCGTCTAATTTAATCTTCTTTTTAAGGCGATGGCAACAAGGAATAATTGCCCACTTTCTATGCCCGAAATTAAATTCTTGAGTGACACGAGAGATTATAGTAATTCCCACAGTAATCTCACTATCAGGAGAATGCCGTTTGCATTGTAAATAATCCGAATAACGAACAGTCCAACGCTGGAGCTAAATGGACGATTCCCGACGCGAAAGAATATTATCTTTCCTACTAGCTTAAGTTCGATAAAGGCTTTGATTTTGATGGCGACAAGTTTAGTGGCGGTAAGCTACCAGGACTAGGTGAAGGCGATCTCGCATCTGGAGGAACAAAACCTAACGGCAACAACGGCTTCACTTCTAGATATATGTGGTGCGAAGGTGGCAAAGCTACTGTGTATCTATATCACATGGATCAGCCTGGAACTTATGGCGAAGATATTTTACTCAAAGGAAAAGACGGACAAGATAAGTATTTTCAACCTGGCAAATGGCACAATTTGGTTCAACGTGTTGAGGTTAATAGACCTCTTGCATAACTATGATAATTTCTAATATGAATAGAGGTAATAAGGGTAATTCGTAGTATGAGATATGAAACAGCCAAGGATTTTAGCCAAAGCGACTTTAAAACAACGTATGGCGTATATTCTCAGATTTTTGAGGTTATGGTAAAAGTAGCAAAAGTAGAAAGAATGCTCCAAAAAAAGACAGGTAGAAACGATAAATTAATCATTGAAGACCAAGTATTGATGACACTATCCTATTGGCGAGAGTATAGAACGTATTTTCATCTGGCACAAAACTGGGGAATTAATGAATCAACAGCTTAGCGAATAATTAGGCGTACAGAAGACATATTAATCAAATCAGGAGTTTTTGCTTTACCCGGCAAAAAAGTATTAATTAAGCCAGAAACAGTTGTGGTAGACGTAACAGAACACGAAGTAGAACGTCCAAAAAAAAACAGAAAGCATACTATAGTGGTAAACAAAAGAAACATACACTTAAATCCTAGATAGTTGTGGATATCAAGAGCAAGTCAATAATCTGTATAGCCTAGGGAAAAGGAAAGCAGCACGATTTTAAAATTTGGAAACCAAGTCTAACTAAAGCCAAAAAGTCAATTAAACAATTGGGAGACAAGGGATACCAAGGAATTCAAAAATATCATGCAAATAGTCAAACGCCTATTAAGAAGAAGCGTGGCAAAAAGCTAGATAGAGAGTCAAAAAAAACCAACCAAAAGTTAGCCAGAGAAAGAATAATAATTGAACATATTAATCGTCGTCTCAAAAAATTTAAATTATTATCATCTCGATATAGGAATAGAAGAAGAAGGATTAATTTGAGACTGAGTTTAATAGCAGGTATTTATAATTATGGACTTAATTATCGGATAAAAAATACGATTTATCTGTAGTTATGCAAGAGGTCTATTCAACTCATGTACTGGCAAAGGTTCGGGAACTGACCCACTTGGAATAATCTCATCGAAACTCTACGCTATGCCTTAAATACCCTAGCTGAAGTCGCCCCAGAGTGGCTGGGAGCCGATCTTCAAGGTGAATGGTGTGACCGCTATAGAAAAAGAGTAGAAAATACTCGTTTGCCCCGGCAAAAAGACGAGCGTAATGCTTTGGCAGTAGGAGTTGGCCAAGATGGGTTTGATTTACTTGATGCCATATATGTCCCTACAGCACCAATTGAACTGCGTTGGCTCAAGGCAGTAGAAACACTACGTCAAGTGTGGCTACAACAATATTATGCACCCACGCCTGAAATACAACTAATAGACTTGTCCGAAAATAAGCAACACCGGATAAGCCAATGGATAGAGGTTGGTTAATTGAATAAATATTCAACTAACGAATATCTAGTTCGTTTGACGCTCACGTTGAAAAAGAACCGATTTTTGGTCAACTTTACCAATTTTACTGCTCCAATCAACCGTTCGGAGTATGGCAAGTTATTGTAATAAGACTTAACATAATTTATAGTTACTTTAAAAATAGTCTTATGGAACTGCATCAGATTGAAACTTACCTCGATAGTCAAGATCCTCAAAATCGCATGAAAGCGATTACCGAGTTGAGAAACTACGAACCTAATTTGGCTATCCCCCTACTGAAGCGAACCATGGATGATGGAGAATTTATTATTCGTTCTTTTGTGGCTAGGGGTTTGGGGTATAAATGTACAGATGAAGGCTTTGAGTTGTTGCTGGATTTAATCGAACAAAACAGCGATTACAATGTTAGAGCTGAAGCCGCCAATTCTCTGGCTAAATATGGTCAAGATGCAATCCCCTATCTGGTGAAATTATTCCAACGAGACTCTAATTGGTTAGTACGATTTAGCATCTTTGCAGCTATCGACGCTACACAATATCCAGCAACTCTCTTAGAACTATCAGTTTTAGGACTCACAGGAGACGATCCAGTTGTCAAACAAACAGTACTAGCTAGTTTGGGACAATTAGCTCAAACGCCACAAGAATCGAGAGCTTTAGAACTTCTGCTCTCAGCAGCTCAATCGCAGCAAGCGCCAATTCGCGCCATAGCAGCAAGAGTTTTGAGAAATTTTGAAACTCCAAAAGCAGAAGCTGCTCTAGCGAATCTACGACGGGATTCCGATTATCGAGTCGTCGGTGCAACTCTCGAAGGACTTGTTTAGAGCCAAGGAAATTGAAGCCCTCATTTTAAGCTCCGTGAAATAAGTAGAGTGTTTGCTAGCTATTTATCAAAACTATATTTTGATTATCTGCTCAAATCTACCTCACGGTAATTTAGCTGGATAATCTTGCTTGATTATGACGAATTTGTCTTTCAATATAAAACTCCCTCAACAATGGCTGAGACTTCTACCACTCTCGGTTCCTCAACTTAAATTGAGGAAGTCCTATTGCCTGGTTGAAAAACTTGTCTGCTCGTCGTGTGTCTGAATAAAAATTTCATTTGAGTAGTTAACGAGTAGCTACTGCTGCCAAAAAAATGAGTCTGACAGCAATATTCTGGGCGGTAAATAGTTCTTGCTACAAAGCCGCTGTAAATTCAAATTACAATTTTCAGTTTTAGTTAATGTTTTTTAATCTTCTTCAAGTAACAAAAGAATACTGGCGCCAGCTAGATGAACTAAAGATTGCTTATCAGCAAGGTGAAATCACTCTAGAGGAACGTAAATAGCCAGAGTAGTTGATTTAATGGCCGAACTAGCTGTTGAACGCCGCGCCGCTTTTAGCTATTTTTGGCAAAGCTGGCTGCATTGGATGACGACACACAACGAGACTGTCATAGGTTTAGCTATCGTAGGGCTGCTCGCTTATGCTTGGGTGCTGACCAGTACGGTATCCTCAACTTTGACGTTCTCCTAACTCTACAATTGTAGATAGAATAAGAGAAAAACTCAACGCAGAAAGTGATGGGACAAGAAACTCTTAACTTATTTCCTAAAGCCGAGTTGAATTAGTAGTTGTCATTAAACCTAAAGATTTGACTCCCTTCTCTTAAAATTTTAGTCGATCTCGATCGATAGCTCGTTTCAACTCTAGCCCTCTTTTGTCACTTTCCGAAATTAAGGAGTAGCAGAAATAGAATTTAGCCATCAGGGAAATGGAAAGAAAATTGATTCATGACACTAATGAGTTGATGAAAACCAAGTAGTAAATGCCGATTGGGGAAAATGTCTAACCAAGGAATAATCATCCAAAATAAAATAGTCGGTTGAATAATTAAACGAAGGTTGTTCAAAGTAGTCTTCCATCCTTCTTGATCTGACCATTGTTGATGAAGAGAAAAATCACAAAAAAGCTCAATTGATACAGTATTAGAACTAGATAAAGCCGAGGATTGATTCAAATTACTAAAAGCTTGAGAATGGGAACTAATCATCCAGTAAGCCGAAAAAATTATTTCCCACCACTTATTAATTTCTTGAAAATCAG
>DATNPK010000031.1 GCA_036703275.1 Coleofasciculaceae cyanobacterium
TACTTCTAGATATATGTGGCGCGAAGGTGGCAAAGCTACTGTGTATTTATATCACATGGATCAACCTGGAACTTATGGCGAAGACATCTTACTCAAAGGAGGAGACGGAAAAGATAAGTATTTTCAACCTGGCAAATGGCATAACCTGGTTCAACGTGTTGAGGTTAATGATGCAGGTAAAGCCAATGGTGAGATGAATGTTTGGATGGACAAAGAACAAGTCTTAGACATGGATGGTTTGAGATTTAATAACGGTCAAGGTATTGATACAGCATATTTCAGCACTTTCCATGGTGGTAACGGTGGCGACTGGTGGCCCGAGAAACAAGTCAGTGCTCACTTCGATGACTTTGTGGTTTCGACTAATGCGCACGATGTCGGCTTATAATTCTAGCTGGCTCAACTCATTGGTAGGCTCTACAGTTGTAGATAAAAATCAAGAAATTTGACAATGTCTGCGATAGTGAAAAAAACGAACAGAAGCTTGATGTTTTCGACGCCAAAAAGACCAATGTAAGATAGATTCAATTGACCAAAAACGAGGAAACAACAATTTCCCAATCCATCGTTTTAATTGAGCTAAACTGAGACGGATGATAGTCCACGCTTTACTCTCAACGCACCCAAACTTCCAGCTTTTCTGGTCATCAAAAAAAGGGGATTACTCGAAATTTCTGGAAATGCTTCGAGTTCAAAGCGTAAAACAGACAAAAAGCTCCTGCTGCTAGAACTAAAGCTGTATGACGATGCCAACCAGTCCAAGAACGAACTTCGTAATCAGCTAGCCCCAAATGACTTTTCTCGAATTGAAAGCATTCTTCGATTCGGCGATCGGCGTCAGTATTCGTTAAGCGAAACATCCGCTTTTTCAAGTTGCTGTATATCCGCCATCAATCACGATCGGCTGACCTGTAATGTAGCTGGCAGCATCAGAACACAAGAACACGACAGTTGCAGCAATTTCTTCAGGTTGACCCATTCGTCCCATCGGGACAATCGATGCAGCAAGCTGCGCTGGGTTAGTCCCTGTAGTGGCAAGGCGATCCATCATCTCTGTGGTAATCAGTCCAGGATTAATCGCATTAATCCGAATGCCTTGCTGGGCATAATCAAGTGCAGCAGAACGCGTTAGTCCATTACGGCATGTTTGCTAGCATGATAAGGACTTATTCCAGGAAACGCGATTAGTCCGCCCATTGAAGAATTGTTGATGATGACTCCGGCTCCTTGAGTCAGCATCTGTTGGATTTCAAATTTCATGCATAAGAAAAGACCTCGCACGTTAATCGCCATCAGTTTGTCGAAATCTTCAATGGACTGTTCGTGTACGGGCTTTGTGGGCGAGTCAATGCCAGCGTTGTTGAACGCACAATCTATTCTACCGTAGCTTTCAACCGTTTTCTGAATCAGCGCCTTAACATCTGACTCACTCGATACATCCGATCGCACAAATAGGCATTCAGCCCCAGACTGACGAATCGAGTTGGCAGTGTTTTTCCCTTTCTCCTCACGTCTGCCCGAAAAAACCACCTTTGCACCTGCAACACCCAATGCTATGGCAGTTGCTTTGCCAATTCCTGAAGTTCCGCCCGTAACTAAGGCAACTTTATTCTCAAGTATCTTCATAGCCGTCTATTGTTTAATTGTTTCAAAGAATCATTGCTCAGGCATCAGACACACATCCATTATTTCAAAACTATGTCCCAATTTGCAAAACAATTTTGCCGCGTGTGCGCCCGCTTTGGGAAAGTTGATGTGCTTTTTTTACTTCTGGGAGCGGCAGAACCGTTTCGATGTGTATTTTTAATTTACCTTCGTCAATCAGACGGCTGATTTCGACTAATTGCTGCGCGCTCGGCTTACAAAAGACCCAAGCGGCTTCCACGCCCAATTCGCGTGCTTTTTCTTCTTCAGACGGAGTCTGCACCGACCTGACCAGAAAGCCGCCCTTTTTCAGCGTTTGGAACGCTCGCTCCAACGTGTCACCACCGACTGTATCGAAAACGACATCCATGTCTTTGATGACTTCCTCAAACGGTTGCCGCGTGTAGTCAACGAATTCATCCGCGCCTAAATCGCGGACGAACTGTTCGTTTTTGCCCGAAGCCGTGCCGATTACGAACGCGCCTTTCGCTTTGGCAAGCTGAACTGCCATCGAGCCGACTCCGCCCGACGCGCCAGTGATCAAGATTCTTTGCCCACTGCTCAGATTCGCCAAATCGAACATCGCTTGCCACGCCGTCAACGCGGCGATTGGAATTGCTGCCGCCTCTTCAAAAGTGATCCTTTCCGGTTTCAGCACGATCGCGTCCGCTTTTGCAACCGCGTATTCGGCGTAACCACCGGAGAGGCTGGAAAGGGTCATCCCATAAACCGTATCGCCCTGCTTAAAAATTTCAACGCCATCCCCCACCGCTTCGATGGTTCCGGCGATGTCGCCGCCAAGAATGAGCGGAAGTTTGAACCCGAAGCTTTCGCCCATGCCATCGCGGATTTTCCAGTCAGCCGGATTGACTGCCGCGACATGAACTTTCACCAGAACTTCTCCCGCTTTCGGCTCTGGACGTTCGACATCGACGTAATTCAAAACGTCCTTATTGCCGTATGCGTTAATTACGATTGCTTTCATTTTTTTCCCCTGTTTTATTCAATCGGGATGACAAAATTACTTGATTATTCATCAAAACCTACCGCAGGCAGCCAAGCCATGCGATGTCGGCTGATGCTTAACCGCTCTGTCCAATCGGTCGAACGATAATCTCATTGACATCCACATCTTCTGGCTGATCGATCGCAAATTCGATCGCACGAGCAATTGCATCTGCTGGAATGACCACGTTACGGAATTCCGCTGTCCACTGAGCAGCTTGAGCATCGCTGATGGTGTTAGACAGTTCAGATTCGGTATTTCCGGGCGAGATCACCGTAACTCGGATATCCGCTGACTCCTGCCGCAGTCCCTCTGAGATCGCCCAAACGGCATACTTGGTTGCACAGTAAACCGCAGCCGTGGGGAAAACGGCATGTCCCCCGATTGACGACAGATTTATAAACTGTCCGGAGTGCTGCTGCTTGAAGGTGGGAAGGGCAGCGGCGATACCGTGGAGGACACCACGAATATTTACATCGATCATGCGGTTCCATTCATCAACCTTTAATACTTCCAGCTTAGAAAGCGGCATCAAACCTGCATTGTTAACGACTACATCAATCCGACCAAACTTCTCCTTTGCAAAATCTACAAAGGCTTGCATGTCTTCTAGGCTGGTTACATCAAGGGCACAATATTCTGCTGAACCTTCTTTATCGCGGATTTCGGACGCAATCACTTCGAGCCGATCTGTCCGCCGCGCTCCCAAAACTACTTTCGTGCCGTTTTTTGCTAGTAATCGCGCCGTCGCTTCACCGATACCACTACTAGCTCCCGTGATGGCAATGACTTTGCTTTCCACATTTAACATAGTTGTTTTTCCGACTGTTGAATTAAGTTTGAATTAAATCGACTGACCGCCGGAGACTTCAATGCGCTGAGCATTCACCCATTGATTATCTTCGGATAGGAGTGATGCAATCGCACCCCCGATATCATCTGGAAGACCCACTCGACCGAGAGCAGTTAGGGAAGCAATCTGTTTATTCATTTCTGGATTATCGCGTACTGCACCACCACGGAAATCGGTTTCAATCGCACCAGGAGCCACCGTATTTACCGCAATCCCTCTCGATCCCAACTCTTTCGCCATGTAGAGGGTTAAAGTCTCCACTGCGCCTTTCATACTTGCATAAGCGGCATAGCCAGGGAAGATAAGTCCCGTCAAACCAGTAGAAACGTTTACAATTCGTCCGCCGTTATCGATCAGTGGTAGTAGTTTCTGAGTGAGGAAGAAAACGCCCTTGAGATGAATATTCATCAAATGGTCAAAATCTTCCTCGGTCGTCTCGGCAAAAGATGAGTGAACGCCAGTTCCAGCGTTATTCACCAAAAAATCAAAATGCTTGGTTTGCCATTGATCTTTGAGTAACTGCTGGACAAGTCCAGCGAAACTATCAAAGGTTTTAGTGTCGGCAGTATCTAGTTGCAGTGCCACGGCTTTAGCGCCGAGCTGTTCAATCTCTGCGACGACGTTTTTCGCTTCCTCGGCATTGCGATGGTAAGTGACGATGACATCAACCCCTTTTTTAGCTAGATTCAAAGCACTACTTTTGCCCAGTCCTCGGCTCGATCCGGTTATCAATGCGATTTTGGTCATTGCCTTGTCCTTCTGCTGTTTTGTTTGAATACGTTCATCGTATGGTTGCAGATAGGGATTTTCAATACACAGACCTCGCCGTTTATTGCCTAATCCTCCAGATTGCGATCTTGGGACTGGATAAAATCTTCTATAATATGCAAAAGAAAATAAACTTCAAAAGCAATGGCAAACGAACTAATCGCTGATCGATGCGCCGAACTAGCCACTCTGATCGACCGCCATACCGATGGCAAGGGTAATGGTCTTCACCCAACGAGTATTGCGCCGCTGGAATTTGCTCGTAAGTCTTTGACTGGCACGATGCTGCATGGGATCAGTACCCCAATGCTGGCGATTGGGCGTTGCAGAATTGAGGGTTGAGAAATGAGAGTAGACTTTTTAAATGAAAAAGAAGTTACTTTTAATCTCAAACCCTATCGATGAAATGCCCCAATTGCCAAAGCTTAGAAATTGGCAAATACGGATTCAAAAAACAAAAGCAAAGATATCAGTGCCGAAAATGCGGACGTATTTTTCAATCTATATATTCAGAGCGAGGCTACTGTGATGATGTCAAACAGATTTGTCTGAAAATGTATCTCAACGGTCTAGAATTACGGGTATTCATCATACAACGCCCGATCAATTGGGTTCGAAAATCAGGTCAAGAGTTAAGCGAAGATGATGATGAAGATGTACCCCAGATTGCTGAATTAGACGAACTCCAAACTTATGTGGGTCGCAAAACCAACAAAATTTCCTAAAGGACGACGCAAAGGAGGCGAAGCTAATCCTTTAGGGCTAGTCTATCACGGATAAGCGGAGCAGCGGACGCGAAGCTTATCCGAAGGTGTACCCTTTAGGGAATCCTTTAGGGCGGTCTTGGGCTTTGCAAGGCGCGTTTTGCGAGACAGTCCGTTGCGGGGG
>DATNPK010000032.1 GCA_036703275.1 Coleofasciculaceae cyanobacterium
ATGAAAAAGCGTTTAGCAGCTTCAGCATCTCGTCTGGCTGTCAGCAAAAAGTCGATTGTATTGCCTTGACTATCCACTGCACGATACGGACAGCTCACGGTGGCGAGGCAACCTCGCCACCCGTGTCCTCACAAATACTTCCACTGTTTCTTAACTTTTACATAGGTCTCGTACCTCACGCCAAGAGTCATTGGTAGACTTGAGATGAGGCTGACAACGCCGATCTAATTGTGTCGCATAATGAAGAACCCAACGATTAATGGTGCTATGGTCGACTTCAAGTCCTCGTTCCAACATCATTGACTCTAAGTTCCTGTAGCTGAGAGGATAACGGCAATACCAGCGCAGGTTGAGTAGAATAATTTCTTGTTGGAAATGTCGCCATTGGAAAGGTAGTTTTGAATTCATCAGAAGAGTCGAGGTCGTGAGTATTATTATCAGTTCTTACTATACTACATAGATATTTGCGTTTTTTGCGACACAACCCAATTTTCTGTTGTTTATCTTGGGCGATTTTGTGGGCGTTTAGTTTGTTTTGATAATTTGTCTCTAGGATTTGTTTGTGAGTTATTAATTGCTTTTGCTTTGACTCGAATTTTTTTTCTGTTATGAGATAAGTAGCGAATTGTTCTGATGATGCTAATAACTGACGAAGAATCTTAGCAACTTCAAGTTGAGCGTTAAGCCGTTGTTCGCAGTCTGCGGAGGTATTTTGCAACCAATTTTCAATTAAATTCTCTTCGAGAAATGGCTCTCCTTCCAGTCCAACAGAGCTTTTGTTTCCTTTTCTAACAGCGCGGATTGCTGGATTATGTTTTAGTCGGGACAGAGCATTATCTACGGCTAAGTTAGCTTGAGAAGCGATTAATGTACGTCCTCCTCGTAAAGCAACCTGATAGCAAATCTCTGCAATTACAGTGGTTTTACCTGTTCCTGGTGGTCCTTGAATTAATGCTAAATCTGGTGCAGACAGCACTGTCTCTACGGCAGCTTTTTGAGAGGAATTAGTAGTTTTCAGTAATAAATCTTGTGGCTGAATTTGGACTATTTCTCTGGGTTCTCTGGCTTGGTCAGCATCAAACAAAAACTGACCTAAATAGGGATTTTGCGTTTTTCCCCTGTCTAAGTTTTCTAAAGCTTGTTTCTTCCGTTTAATTTGAGTGAGATCGCCACGCGCCTCGAAAGATAGCAGTCCTTCTTGTAGTAATTCATAATGTCCTTCAGCAAGGGAATCAAATATCTCAGAATCCAAACTAATTTTGAGAAAATTCTTTTCAGAATCTATTGATTCAATCGTTCCTAATTCTCTTCCATCACTATTACTTGAATTATTTTCTAACAGCTTGATGTTTTGATTATGCGCCCGTTTAGCTCTTTGCCAAAAATCATCTAAAGCAAGATAATTTTCAGCTTTGCCGTTTAAAGTTGCCGATTCAGCATCAACAGCAAAAGTAATATTTCTGGTTGCTTCACCATAATTATGACTGACAAAAGGTACGCAGAATTGTTTTTCTTTAGCTAGACGTTCTTCAACTCCCACAAAAGCTTTCCAAGCTTTTAACTGTTGTTCTGTTGGGATACAATCTTGTTTAAATGGCATATCTGCCATACGTTCTATTATTTCGTGTGGTACTCCAATACCATATTTATAATTAGAGCGAAGACGAAGATAAAACGGCGCACTGAAAGCATCTTGCTTTCCTTTATGCATTGGAAGCAATTTAGTGGAGAGTATTTTTAAACCACCCTCTCCATTTGAACTGACAGCAGCTCTTAATCCTAAAGTTAACCCCCGCTCTTCTAGTCTTTCAGGTAATTTAAGCCCATCTGAGTCTGTCGCTATGGTTAGTCCCCATTTTTGTTCACCTGGTTCTCTCCCCTGTCCTTGACGAGTTAGATAAAATAGCCGAGGAGTTTGACAAAAGAGGTCTAACATTAATTGTTCGGCAATATTTTGAGGGTTTTGGAACTCTAAATTTTCTTCTAAAGCTGGTTCAATATCTAGAACAAAATTTTTGCTTGCTTTGTATGTGAATTTATAGCCCCAGTCTTCATAAGAATTGTTCATAGTTGCCATCTAATGCTTGATCGCTACACTATGTTTAGTGTTCCCATTCCCATCAAAAAAAATCGACTTATATTATATTGGTATGAATAGTGGCAACAAGCTCGCCCAAGAGAGTAAACTTTTGGCAAATGCTTTTCAGATTATTTTGCAGGTTTTATATTAGCCTCGGCTCAAATTCCCCGAAATGCTAATTTCGGGGAATTCTGGCGATCGCTGAATAAATTAAACTTTAGTTTATTTGTTATAGCAGTGGATGGTGGAGGTTCTTACTCAATACTTTTCTTCGGCAATCAGCTTCTCTAATTTTGACAACAATGATTCTAATTGTTTTCGCTTTTTTGAATCACTCCAAAGTTTCTTCGCTTTCTTGGCTTCCTTATAAGTAGTGTCAAAGCGAGTTTTTAATTCTGACTGTTGCTTGGGAATTTGCTCTGCTTTAACCAGTTCGCGAATTTGACTCAATGATAATGAGTTGGCGAGCGCTGATTCTAATAATTGAGTTCTAGTTTCTCGATCGCCCAGACGAGCGATCGCTTTAGCTTTAGTATATTCAATTTTCCCTGCTCTGAGAACTTCGAGGATATCGACTGGTAGATTCAGTAAAGGTAGACGATTACTAATGAATGAATCCAATTCCATCAACCCGAGAGAGTCAAAAACACCTTGAATAGACTCAACTTGTGACGAGCCAATAACGTTATTGGCTGACCTACCCCGCACCTGTTTTTGTAGTTGATGGAGTAGGGGAGAAACCTGTTCTATATTGGTTTTCAGGCGTTTTGACAACAGTTTTAAAATGCCTTCAGTTTCCTCTACAGGATTCAAATCTTCCCGTTGAAGGTTTTCAATAATGGCAATTTCAATTGCTTGCTCATCACTCAATTCGCGAACAATAACTGGTACTTCCGTTAAACCAGCTTTCTTTGATGCGCGATAGCGTCTGCCCCCCGCTACCAATTCATATTGATTCAGACTGGGCAGTTTTCGCACCAATAACGGTTCTAAAACTCCGTGCTTTTTAATAGTTTGGGCTAACTCTTCTAACTTCGTCTCATCAAAATACTGTCGCGGTTGATAGTCAGGTAACTTAATGTCCGTTAGAAAAGCAACCTGTACTGTTCCTGTTTTTTCTCCTCTAAAAATAAAGTCTTCGACTGGTTTTCTAGTTCTCGCCACTGAGTTTCTCCCAAGCTTCTTCAAAGAGTCGATTGAATTCTGTTGCTGCACTATGGGCTGCACTACCGCCCATTTGCCAGACTACCTGACCTTGACTGGGTGCGTCTGTGATTACCTGTCGGTCATAGATTACTTCATCTAATAAATCAATACCGCTTGTGGCTAAAGCAGCTTGAGCTTCTCTGAGTAACACTGTTCCCTTTTTGGCTTGATTTAAAAATAAGGCAGCAGAGGGCATACCTCCACGCAAATCTCTAGCCTGGCGAATTAATCTAATCACGCGGTTGCTGCTGTGCATATCCAATCCTGCTGGTCTACAGGGTACTAAAGCTATGTCAGCACGAGTAAGAATGACACGGGTAGTTTCGCTCATGCTTGCAGGACCATCCACCACCACAAAACCATATTCTTCTTTTAGCTGGGGTAGTCGCTCAAATAAATCATCAGGATCGTTAATAATCTCTACTTTTAAATTCAAGTCTTCAAGCCAAGTGGTACTACTTTGTTGGGCATCGGCATCTACGACTAACACCTGACCTCGTTGAGAAAGCCAGTAAGCAAGATGGACAGAAGTAGTGGTTTTGCCAGTGCCACCTTTTTGATTGGCAACAGCGATAATTTTGCTCATCTATTTAGATATTAAATTTATCTGAGTTAAGGGTAAGTCAGATAACCTCAAAAGGCGAACAATTTTTCGGTGAAAATTAATAACTTTAAACTGATATGAGACTCTATGAACTTTGATTTGACCAATCGGTTGTGCCTTTCCACATCTTTCATTTAGACTTGGACGTACCGGCTTTAATCGTATTTTTCTTTCGACAATTTCTGAAATTATCTTTTACTCTACTCCTTCACGTTCGGGAGAACCAGGAGGAACAATCCAAACTGTGCATTTAGGATTTTTATCGTCTTGACACTTAACGATGCGATCGAGATTCCAGGTTGCAATATTCCGCCCAAGTTGGTCGATAGCACCATTGTACTTTTGGAAGGTCAACCAACCGCCAGCGATAAAACAGGCTCCTCCGACAATAACTAAAGCTGATAAAGGGGAATACCAATCAGCGAACTTAAACCATAAAGTCTTTTGCTGAAGTTTTCTAAGATCGGCGTAAGAATCATTAATTTGCTGATTTACATTTTCCTGTCTTTGAACTGTCTTATTCATCCACACAATCAAAGCATTCATGTTCTCAATATTCTTTTCTCTGTCTGCTTTAGCTTCAGCCTGGAGTGTGGCTAATGTTTTAGATAGTTCCTCATTCTGCTGTTTAGTCTCTTTTACCTGCTCTAAAGTCTCACTATTGGCCTCAGCCATCGCCCCCACCGTACTCATGCCTGCCTCCTTGATATTGGAGACACACTTTTGACTAACAGTCTCCATTTTTTCCTCGAGCACGAGAGCCTGCTCCTGCTGTTGTTCAGAGATCTGAGTCATAGCAGACATTAGCCTAGAAAAGCTTTTGACCATTTCAAGCTTCCATTCCTCTAACAACCGACGTAATTCTCTGGGAGCAGCTTCTAAGAACACCCGTATCTGTCCCGTTGAGAGCAAAACCATGAACATTGGGTCATTTGGCTCCAATCCACTGAGATTAACAATCTCAAACACCTTTGCCTTCATCTCAGGCGGCTCATTCGGCATACAAAAATCAATAATCTTTCTGGCTTTTGCCGCACTACCATCAAGCAGACTCATTTAATTCCTCGTTGTGAATTGGGTTTCTAGTTTTTTAAATAGCTGTTAGCTTTTAGCTTTTAGGACGCGAAGCTAATACCACAAGGGCACAATGTCCTTTAGGGCTGTTAGCTTTAACAAATCAAGATGCTGACGCTGATTCTGTCTCTGAGTCGATTGCCCAAACCCCAGTACTGTCAAAAGCAGCATAAGCAGCCTTAAGAAAATTAACTACCCGCTGCTTACCCAACACAGTCAAATCAGATGACTTAGTAGCATCATCAAAACGTAACTGCTTCTGATTAATCAAATACCGTTCCTGATAACCCAGCTTCGGAAAATCAATTACTTTCACCCCATACCCCGCAATCAGCTTAGTCAGGGACTTATCATCATCAACCTGGGACCACTCATCACAAAGCCCAAAGTTTCTCACCAAAACATGAGTCATCTGCTCACCATAATGGTCTACTGAAGCTTGAAAAAGTCGAATACTGTCATACTCACCGTTAGTCACAAACCACTTACAAAAACTAACGTCATACTCCTGACCAATTTCAAGTAACTGATTATTCTCAATCCATGCCGTAACTGCCCGATTAACCTGACTCGGCAAAGAAACAATCACAGGCTGCTCCATTGCCATCTCAAAAATCCGATCTGCCTTACTAGCCTGCTTCTCATCCTCACTAAAAACAGCAAATTGACATTGCTTCTGATAGACACGATTCACATCAGGATTAGAACGATCTGTCTCCACCGCCACAAAAGGCAAAGAACGATCTAATCCATACTGAATCATCGCTCTAGTCACAAAAGACTTACCTACTCCCCCCTTCTCACCATCAATCAAATGAATAACTGCCATCTTGCTCCTTTTCTTTGCTAATAATCATTAAAGTCACCAGATAAATCATCATCAAAACCAGATAAGACTCTAGGTTTAGTAACATTCTTAGACCCTTTAGCTATTGCCTGATTATTAGCAGAAACCTTCTTGCCCATATTACGAGATGATTTAGTTTGATTCAAAGGATTTAAATTAACTGCTTGTTCTGAATCCATATTCTCTTTCATCCTATTAATTCCAGCATCGGAATTACCAGTCCCTAACTCTTCTTTAGAATCAGTAACATTTGTTGATAAAACTGAAGTCGATTTAGAACTAGATTTACTTTGAGTTCTTCGCGAAGACGATTTCTTATTCTTACTTTTACTATTCTCAGTTAAATACAGTTTCAAAGTGGCAGCAGAAACTAAAATCTCTTGTTCGGCTAAAATCGACGACAAATCCTCATAGCTATAACCTTTCTTCAAAGCACTATTCAACTTACCTCGAAGAAAATAAATACTTTCTCGCAGAGTCAGTTCTTCAACTGGTTTAGATTCTAGCTGGTCTAATTTATCTAATACAGTAGTGAGTTTATTAACATGAATTTTCTGATTGGGTTTAGCCTTAACCATCGCCGATTACTCCAGTATTCGCGTCTGTGATTTATTGCCATACTATTAATAATCACACAAATAGCAAGTCGCTTAAATTGAACTTTGGTAAACTAAAGTATCGCAGTTTAAAGATCTTCTTCTTTTCCCAGTAGCATTTATCCGAGAGAGAAAAAATTGTAAATGACGGTACTACTCACTACACAATTTTTGCCTTCGGCACCGCTGCGCTAAAATTATTCCGTTCGCCAATCGGTAAATTTCTTTACCTTCAGACTACACCACAACTGGGAAAGAAAAAAACAATGCCCCACGCCATCGCCAGAATAGCCAAACTCAAGTCAGGAAATGTCGGTGCTTCAGGTCAGCATACCAGAAGAGCGCATCAAACTCCAAACGCCAACCCAGAGATTAGTAACATTCGCTTTATTGGTCAACCAGATTCAATGAATCTGCCTAGCTTAGAAACCATCGTCAGAGAACGCATTGGCGACCAAACCATCCGCAAGAATGCCGTCCTCTGTGTAGAGATGTTATTAACCGCCTCTCCTGAATATTTCCGACCAGATAACCCCAGTCAAGCAGGCTATTACGAACCAGAGCGATTAGCCGATTTCCAACAGGCAGTACATAGTTGGTTAGATAAAGAGTATGGCGATCGCATTGTGCGAGCCGAGTTACATTTAGATGAATCAACTCCCCATGTTCATGCTTATTTTGTACCTCTAGATGAAAAAGGTAAACTCAACTGTCGGGGAATATTTGGTGGGCGAGAAAAACTGAGTAAGTTTCAAGATAGCTACGCCGAAGCCCTCTCACCTTTAGGACTAGAACGAGGTATCAAAGGCAGTAGAGCCAAACATACTAAAATTCAACATTACTATGCTGCTGTTAATAGATCTCCAGATTTAACTTTAGACAGGTCAACTATCGAGCATCAGTTAGCCGACAGACAAAGAGCAATCAAAGAAAAAGAACAGGCTTTAATTACCGCCAAACTATTATCGAGAGATAAGGAAGAATTAATTCAGCGATTAAACCAAGCTGAAATTAAAATTAAATCTCAGAATCGAGAATTAACCAACTGGAAAAATAAGTATGCAGACATCGCTAAATCGGTGCGAGATTTACCGTTAAAAGATGTGACATATGAATTAGGTTTAGAACCAGATCCCAAGGATAAACATAAGTGGCAGAATGAACACCATACCATTAACATCACAGGTAGTAAATTCTACGACTGGAAACAGATGAAGGGTGGAGGTGGAGCAATCGATTTAGTGATGCACATTAATGAATGTGACTATAAACAATCGGTAGCCTGGTTGAATGAGCGTCTAGGTGAAAGCGCAACCATCGAAGCTGTTACCTATAAAACTAGAGAAATAATTAGAACCGAACCAGTAAGAGAATTTGTGCCACCAGTACCCGCACAGAGTAAATGGCAGTACGTAAAACAATATTTAACTCGTACAAGAAAGTTACCTAGTGGCTTAGTAGATAGACTCCATGAACAGGGATTAATTTATGCAGATCAAAATCAAAATGCGGTGTTTATTCGTCGTTCATTGGACGAGCGAACTGGGCGAGGTTTCCTCGCCTACAGCACGCGCGAGGATGAAAATAAAATCACTGGGGCTAATCTTAGAGGTACGGCAGGATCTGATAATCAATTTAAAGGATTAGCTAAAGGTTCAAAGAGGAAAGAAGGGTGGTTTTACTTTACCAAGGGAGAACAATCGAGCGATCCAGTTAGAAGAGTAGTTTTAGTCGAGTCTCCTATTGATGCGATGTCTTTAGCGGTGCTAGAGCGAACTGATTCGGTCAAGACACTTTACTTATCTACCGACGGGGCGGGTCAGATTCCCACTGAGTATTTGGCAGAAGTTAAGGATGTGGTGATTGCGGTAGATAATGACCCTTCTGGTGATTTGATGGCTCAAAGAGTTAAAGCTCAGTTGCCGAATGCAGTCCGTAAAACGCCTTCATCTATCGATTGGAATCAGGATTTAGTAAATACGTTTGATTGGTCTAATCAGAATCGAAGCAATGAAGTTAATAGGCAGCCTCGACATGAACCAGATACGGGCAGAGGATTGAGCCTTTGATAATAGTAGATTTTCAGCGTTCGCAGTTAAAGTTGACTCAGTTACAAATCAAACACAACAATCATAAGGTTATTTAAGACGGATTCATTACATTTAATTGAATGCCAATAGTAGAAATGAGACAATATATATAGCAGCCCAATAATCCCAGCAGCTTTTTTTGAAGTGATGATAGCAGCACAATGAATCCAAGATCTCAAGATACTCCCACCCCAAATAGCAGCCAAGAGCTTGAAAAAATCGTCGGCACACTGTCAAAGATTACCTCTCGTTCGCCAGAGGAGATTAAACCACATCTGAAAGCATTAATAGATCGCTTGAGTCATACAAAAGAAGAGAACACCCGCGATGATTTGGCTTCGGCTTCGTTTTACACCAACTCTACCCATGAAGAATGGTCGGCAGAATTCCATGATTGGGTAAATAGCCATAAGGGGAAAGATATACCCGTTCTTAGTGATGAAGCAATGAGCAGGGAAAATATGTACCCAGATCGCTGGTAATGGCTTATCTATTAGATACAAACATCCTGCTACGAACCATTAGTCCTAATGACCCGATGCACATTGAAACAGTAGCAGCGATTGACATCTTAAATGCTGGTCGGGAACAGGTAATTATTGCCCCACAAAATTTGATTGAGTTATGGAATGTCTGTACTCGTCCAGCCGAGAGAAACGGCTTGGGATTTACCCCTGAGAGAACCAGAGCTGAAGTTGACCGTTTAAAAAGGTTATTTATCTTTATTCCCGATACTCCAGCCATATTTCCCGAATGGGAACGGTTAGTGACCACCTATGAAGTAAAAGGGACAAAGGTTCACGATACTCGCTTGGTGGCGTTTATGCTGGTTCATCGATTAAGTCAGATCCTGACTTTCAACGTCAAAGATTTTCGACGCTTCAGCCCAGAAATTACTCCAGTTAGCCCCAAGGAAATAGTCAACTCCTGAACTTGGTAAAATTCATCCTTCTATACGGTATCTGCCAAAGCGATTACGCGCTCGCGTAGCCGAAGGCTCGCACCTGCCCCATATCTTCAGTAAAATTCCGCCAACACTTTCTTTATATGTCCTGAATTCTATAAGATAGATTTATCGGGTGCTGAGATGAACTAAATGAAAGTAGATCGGCATGGCAAGGCAAAAATACTCACAACTGAAGAAATTAACCTCGTATTTTATGAGGGACTCCACAATGATCGCGATCGCGCCATGTTCGCCATCTGCCTCTATACCGCCTGTCGAATTAACGAATGCGTCACCTTAAGAACTACCGACGTTTATTACCGTTTAGGACAAGTCCGACCCGAAATCATCTTCAGAAAAGGCGACACCAAGGGGAAATTAGGTACTAGATGTATCCCAGTAATTGAAGATTTACGCTTAATGCTGCTTAAGTATTACCCATCTCCCCGCACCTGGCATTACTTCCCAGGCTTAGGCAACCAGGGACATCTTCATCCTGGATCTGCCAGCCGAGTTCTGCAAAAAGCCTGCCGTAAGGTAGAAGTTCAGGGAGTAAGTACCCATAGTTTTAGACGTACTGCTCTGACTTTGATGAGTAACGAAGGAATTCCGTTACGAATTATTCAGGAGATAAGCGGTCACAAAAGTTTAACTGAGCTTCAGAAATATCTGGAAGTGACACCCGAACAGGTAAAAGGTGCGGTTTCAAGCCTTTCCATGCTTTCTCCTGTGAAAAAATCGCGGTTTGATGACACCCCCACAACCAAGAAGAAAACACCGCAAAATAATAACTCTTTTTAAGCTGAGGCGGTTTTGCTCGATTTTGGGCAGCGAAATAGTAGATAATTCGGGATGAAGCGATTTTATTTGAAGCTATGTAAAAGCGATGCTGCCCTAAAGGATTAGCTTCGCGTCCGCGTTGCGGGTCTGTGACCCGTTGAAGCGACTGCATCAAGAAGCTGTTGTCTCTTAATTAAGAGAAACGACCGCCTTTAAGACATACAACGCAAAATCGCGACTACTGGAAGGTGCAAGCTCCAGAAATCGCGAAATTAACGTTTCTTTGTCTAATTGAAAAGCAGAGAATTAGCCTAGTTTTTTCCCAAAAACCTAATTCTTGCCATGTTACGAATAAATCATTTTTGACCGCGATACTTATTAATTTGCATTTAATAAGCTCGCTTGAAAGGTCGAATCTGACTTATCCTTTGTTCACTTAGTAATGAACTGTCGTGACTACTACTAGCCAAAACCAATATCAACCAATAGTGTGCTGACTTGATCTAATTATAGTTCAGGTTAGCACGATTATTGGTCTTTACGATTCAATCGCTTCAAATCGTAAAACTTAGTAATGAAGCCGACCTATGAAACTTCCGTCTGAAAGCGACCACAACCAAAATGCCCACATTGCCCCTCACCACTTAACTGAGTGGCTTAAAAGCTCGGTAGACGAGCAGTTAACAACTCTTAACTTAATTTCTCTGTCGGGATTTACGACCTACGAGTACCTGCTTTATGGGCTTTCTCGTTCCGAACGCCGAAATGACGGCAGATTAAGGGATAAGTGGTTAAATCGCTACTCTACCCTAGAAGATGGGGGATGGTGGAGTTCGGGGCTTGACCCCTTGAATAACTGGCTGCCGATGATTTGGGGTAGATATAAGCCCGACAATCCGAGGATTATTGGCAGTAAAGGCAAACCAATTAGATATGAGTCTCCCCCAAAAGTCGCTAACAGAGTTACCTATTTCAACGTTCCCCAGCATATCTGGGATAAGGTAGCCCAACGCTACGGCATTAAGCGTTACCTGTCTCCCCTAGCTCAACGTTTAACCGCCAGAACCAAACCCTTATGCTTTTGGGAGTGGGTACAGCAGCATCCTGAAATCCCAATTATCTTTACCGAAGGAGAAAAAAAGGCTGCCTGTTTACTTTCAATGGGCTTTGTGGCGATCGCCTTGCCTGGTATTTGGAATGGACGGGTAGGTAAAAAAGGACAAGAAAGACTACATCCTGACTTGCTGCCAATGGCTCAAAAGGGGCGTAAATTTACCATCCTTTTTGATTACGAAACCAAACCAAAAACCCGCTACGCTATTTATCAGGCGACTCTCCGCACTGGTCAGGCAATTGAAGCGAAGGAGTGTGAGTGTGAAGTAGCAATCTTACCTGGCGTTGAAAAGGGCGTTGATGATTTTGTCACCGCTCGTGGTGAAGACGCAGAAAGCTTATTGAGCGCGATTATCGATGATGCTTACAGCCTCAAGGATTACCGACGGCTCTGTTTTCCCAAGAAACGGGGACTCAGTAATAAATATCCTCCCAATGTAAAACTCACTACTCGATTTCTCAGCAACGCTGTAAGCCTGCCAACTATGGGACTGGTGGTTCTCTGGAGTGGTATGGGGACGGGTAAAACCGAACTCATGGCAAAATTCCGCGAGTTGTACCCGCAGATGCGCTTTCTCAATCTCGGTCATCGGGTCAACCTGCTCAAAAACCTCTCCCAAAGGCTCAATACACAGATGTATTCTGCCATTTCTCAAGGAAATTTAGCTAAAGCAGTGGGGCTTTCAATTACCGTTGATAGCTTACACAAACTGCAAACTCAGCTTAATGAGTACGGATGTATCTTTATCGATGAAGCCTGTCAGTATTTGGCACATCTGCTTCATAGTAAAACCTGTCGGGAGCATCGGGCAGAAATTTTAGAGGTTTTAGAATTTTTGATCCGCAAAGCTAAATTAGTTGTGTTAGCCGATGCCCATATGGATGATCTGACCGTTGATTTCTTCCGTGCCATGCGCCCATTCGGTGAAGTTCCTTTTATTATTAAAAATGATTACAAGGAAACTGGCAGGACGGTCTATTTTTACGAAGGAGACAATAATAGTGCTTTGGTTTCTAAGATTTTTACCGCCTTGATGCTGGGCTTAAAAATCATGGTGGTTTCTGACTCGAAGAAGTTTATCAAGAAACTAGAAGCTGCCATGACAGTCAAGGTATTCGACGATCGACCACTTTTCGGCACTGAAGGTCAATTAGACAGCAATTCGGAGAATAAGTTACGCATTTGGTCGATACACGCCGAAAATAGTGGTAGTGAAGAGAATGTGGCGTTTATCAAGGATATTTCCGAAGAAGTTAAAAAGGTGGATGTCCTCTTAGCTTCACCCAGTTTAGGTACGGGAGTTGATATTCCCAATTACCATTTTGATGCGGTATTCGGCGCATTCCACGCGGTAAGCCAAACTGCCACTGAATGCGCCCAATCTCTCCACCGCTATCGTCCCCAAGTTCCCTTACATATCTGGGTCGCTCCCCGTCCGCCTTTTGGGTACAAAGAAACCAATGCTGCCAAAATTAAGGAGCGGATGCTTGAGCTTAACCAGATGACGGCATTTTTAATCCGCATCGACCCCGAAACTGGCAGAAGAGGCGCAGAAAAAGACTGGGCGTTAGATGCTTATTGTGAAATTGAAGCCAACCGCAACCGTTCGATCAATAATCTACGGGATGATCTACATTCCCTGTTGGGCGAGATGGGGTACAACCTAACGAATGGCGAATCAGAAGCCGATCCTTTAGTTGCGATGGAGTTAAAAGAAGCTGGTCAATTTTTGGATACCGCCCATCAGTTAGCTGTAGTTCAAGCAGCGAATATCAGTAGTAGCGAATACCTAAGCCGTCAATCTAAAGATTTTCTTCAACCTGAAGAAATTGTTGAGTGCGAAAAATATCGACTTCAGCGCGATTACGGAATGCCCGTAACTGAAGAGTTAGTCAAACGGGATGCTGGGGGTTATCTGATTAGTCAACTAATTGCCTTAGAATCGCTACTATTACCCTCTGAAGGAGAAATTATCGATTCTGTTACGGGTAAAAAGTACCCCGCACCACCACAAATTGTAGCTCAAAGGGATTTAAGAGAACGAGATAACCTACCCCTATGTATGGATTGGCATAACTACTCTAGCAAATGGCTAGCCCGTCATATTTTGGGTTTACCTAAGATATTAGCTCGATTACTGGCAGGGGAAGAAATTAGTGCCACTGATTCCGATGTGGTGCAGATGACCAAAACTGCTGTGATGGCTCGCGCCCAGATTAAAGCCGTTCTTAACCTCACTATTCCCCAGAATTGCTCACCAATGTGGTTACTAGGAGTATTGCTAGGACAACTGGGATTAAAGATGATTGGTCACAAAAAAGGCAGACGGGGGCAACAGGTTCGCTATTACAGTTTGTCAGTTGAAGAATTAGTCTTTGCTGTAGAAGTATTGCAGTACAGGGAGCGACAGCGAATTGAAAAAGACGAACGGGAGCGGGAAATCGAAGAACAAAATCGGATTTATCAGGCTATAATACCCTCGCAGTATGGGATTGAGCAGCCAGACTCGACTGTGACCACCCCCCCCCTAAAAAGGGATATTCATCCTTTAGAGGGAGTGGTGGATACGGTCGATAACTGCCCTGAAAGTACAGACAATAGTTCAAATGAATCATCACCTAACACTCTAGAGAAGCTCAAACCGTATTTTGATTTATTAGAAGAAACGAGTCATGTAGGCTTTTCTGTAATCAAAGAGATTGTGGTTGGGCTTTTAGCAAACAATTTTGTGCCGAATTACATTATTAAATCGATACTGATTGGAGGATTATTAGAATGCAAATAATAAAAATGAGCTTTCAGCTATCTATAAAATATCTGAAAGCTTCGAGGCTTGTTTGAGTTTTTCTAGGTTCGTATATCTCAACCCCTGCATACATCCTTTGGGAGCATCATTGAAGGGTATGGGAGATATTTCGCTGGCAGGCTTTGAAAAGATGAGCTTGTATTTACCACCATCACCAAATGGTTCGATGCGCTCGACTGGAGCAACATGAGTGATAGCAGAAACGGGTGCTGTCTGGTAGGCAGCAATGTATCTGATCTTATTAAGCATTCCACCGCCGATGCGGATAGCATACCAACAGTTTTGATTCAGAAATACTCGCTTGAAGCCCTCCTCTTTAGCTGGTACTATCACCGTATCGTTAATTAATTGATTGGTAACACTAACAGAATTAATCGCTGTTTCTTTTGGTTCTGCTACTGGCTTGGGAATTTCAAAAACCCGCAGTCCCACTAAAGGTAGTATTTGAATAATTTCTTTGAGAAATCCCTGCACGTCCGCTCTTTCAGATTCGGTAAGGGCAGGTTCTTGAGGGGCGTTACCATTATCAAGATGGCAGCGACCAGCCTGACTTGCTCGCTCTATAAGCGCATACTCCAACCATGTGATATGAGCGCGATTGAGACCTCCACTGTTGGAAACAAAACTTATACCCCAATTCCAAAAATCCTTATTTTGGTAATGCGCTTCAATCCTATTTTTGATGCCGTCTCCCTGCCCGATGTATAACGTCTGTAGCTCATCATCTTCCTCTTGATAGCCTACCAGAATATACACTCCAGTTTTACAAAATTCTGAGCGATTCCTAACCTCACGCCATTCAGATCGGGGGAAAGCAATGCCAACTCCCGTCCAGTTCATTCGATCTATAATCCGCACCCCTTCAGGGTCGCCGTCAGGTACAAAAATTCGTATAGTAAAAGGTTCAGACATAACTTTTTGGACTTTCCTCATTTATCAAAACATTAATTCTCTCTACCACCCCTTGCGAAGTACCGAAAGTTTTTCGGCTTCATTTAAAATATTCGAGCAGCTTTCCCACTCGATATTCTCGATTTGACTGTACCGTTCATCAAAGGGGTGTGCTGGCTTTATATTTTGAATTAGTTTTTTTGCTTGTTCTTCTTCACCGACAGCGAGATTAACCCAGACATCTTCTAAAACATCTGGAATTTGACCGAATAAACCGTGAATTTCCTCTAGTCGTGATGAGAGTAATTCGTGAACCCGATCTTCTACAGAATCTCGGTAACGAAGATTGAGAATAAATATTTCATCCCTTATTTGACCGATTCGCTGAATACGTCCTTTACGTTGCTCTAAGCGAGTTGGATTCCAGGGAAGGTCGAGATTAATCAGCGTTCCTAGTCTTTGCAGGTTTAGCCCTTCGCTGGCAGCGTCCGTGCCGATAATTAAGCGTAATTCACCTCGACGTACCATCTGCTTAATCTCATCCCGTGCCAGACGTTTAAAGAGACCTTGTTCGATAATTCCCGATCTAGCTTCTCCTGAATAGATCCCTATTTTTTCGTCTCGTAAGTCCTCGGCTGAAAGCTGCATAGCGAGCCACATCACGGAATCGTAGTATTGTGAAAAGATGATGCACCCTAACTCCAGCCAACCCTTCTCTAAGAGGTAGTGCTTGACCTCTCGGTACTTGGGGTCTTTTTCTTGATTATCTTCTAACAACTGACGACATTGACGCAACAGCTCTATTTCTGCGCCAGAGAGGTTACGAAACTCACTATTATTGACGTTATCTTCTAACTCCTCGTCTTCTTCATCCCAGAAGGTCGAGCGATTCTCCGTTTCCTGCTCATTTTTTTTGAGCAGATTCTCGATAGTCTTTTGCCCCGAAGCCATCGTACTGCCGATTCTTCTAAGAAGCAGCGTTTTGTACAGTCCAGCAGATCTGACTCTTTGACCTAGAAGTTCGCAAAACTCTTCCGCGTGTTGATAGGCTTGTCGGCAATAAAACGGTAGCACTAATGATTCATTGCTACTTTCGCCAAATAGTTTGACACGAACGGGCTTTAAGTATGGCTCACCTATAGAGTCGTCAATTTTGGTTTCTAAATAAGCACGAGTTCTTCTGACAATATGACGAATAAAAGGATTGTGCTGTCGCCCATAATCGTAAAGCACTTTATTCACCTTGGTAATGTCGGGGAGAGTTAGCTTCTTAATAGAATCACCAGGAGCAACATAGTCATCATCTTTTATTCCTAAACGTCGGCGAATATTGCGAAAGCTGCGGTCTTCGCTCGCAGGTGGGAGGGGATTTCTTAACCAACTCCACGCCTCATAAATGTCTTCGGGAATTGTTTTTTCCCCCATCACTATGGGAATTACTTCTGCTGGTTTGCGCCAGTTACTCCATTCATTACCCAGTACCTGCTGGCTACCGACACCAAGTACGTTGAGCATATCCCAGGCTTCAATGGGATGAAGCTGTACGGGGGTAGCAGTAGCTAAAATCATGCTTTTAGTGCGATCGCTTACTTCTAATAGAAACCGCATCAGATTATTAGGGTCTGCTGGCTCATTGGGGCTGTTGTCGCTAATTTTTTTACGCCTTGCTCGATGCGCCTCATCGACAATGATGCACTCGAATTTCATCGCTTTTAGGAAATCAACTATTTCTGAACCTGAAGTAATGAGTCCTTGAGAAATAATTCCGATTCGACGGGGGCAATTTCTAATGGATTCTGCACCTTTAGAAGGGTACTCCAGACCCTGTTCATCAATCCATTGCCGACCATCCCAAATCGCTGAAGGGATACCGATTAAATCTTTTAGCTCTCCTTGCCACTGTAGCACCAGGGGTTTAGGAGCAATTACCAGCACGGGCTTATTGCCGTGTAGAGCCATTAACAATCCTGAAATGGCAAGCTGTACAGTTTTTCCCAATCCAACCTGGTCGGCAAGAATATACCGCGCACTTCCCTTGAGGTGGTCTTCAAATGCTTTTTTGATAAAGAACTTTTGATGTGCCCATAAGCCTAATTCTTGGCGATACATCGGTGTTTCAACTACCGCAGAAGCAGGGTTTGGTTGTGCTTCTTCTAGCCATTGCTGGCGATCTATTACTACGCGGTGAGCGATACGGTTAATATCCTGGATAACAAAATCTGCTAGGGGTACTGCATGGGGGTGATTCCATAAAGCGTTAAATTCTTCTTGTACCCAGGCGATCGTGTCGGGACTATCATCTTCCCACACCAGTTCGTAATTTAGTTTCCAGGCGGTTTTGCTTTCGTTGGCACTACCTAGAAAGCTGGTTTTACTGCCGTCTGTGTAGGTTATAACTCCTGCCTTGCCGTGAATCAGTCCAAATACTTCATCGGGTAGTACCCGCACCTGCATTTTGCCCTGAGTTAAAAATTCAAATAATCTGGCAAAGCGAGGGTGGGATAGTTGAGGTGATTTTTCAGGTTCTCCCGCGCACCAAGAGCGACGAATTGCTTGTTGGGCAGCCTTGGCGGTTTCGACATCCTGAACGGAAAGATCTGAATTACAAACAACTCTAATTGTGCCTTCTAATTTTTCTAGTGCTTCCCCTGCTACTTCTAGGATACTGGAGCGAAAAAAACCAGCAATGCGATCGTAGCTCACTGCCCCTTGGAGTTTTGGATTGATAAACTGGAGATCTAAACCTTGTCGCCGTGACGAATAACGCTGCATTTATTACCTCACCCGTGATCGTTTTCCACTGCCCCAGCTAAAACGCGGGCAGCTTCTGCATCCTTCTGCCAGTGAGGAAGATGGGGAATATGTTCTAATCGGCTCAAGTAGCGCAAGATTTCCAGCGATCGCTTACGAGTATTCCAGTAGTCAGGTACTTCTACCTTGAGGTAACTTAAACCCTCTTGAACGGTTTCCTTGCTTGCTGTCTCAAAGACTGCAAATAACAAGTGTCGTACAAGACTTTGATCGAAGCCCTCGCTCTTTAAGTGCGAGCGTTTAAACTCTGAAGCGGTTTTAAACCGAGCTTCGTTGGATTTAGTTTTGGCATATAGGAAATTATAGTCACGTACTCCAAACCCTTTGGCTAATTCTTGATAAGCACCGTTCCTAAATTCGCCGTGCTTTTCTAGTTCCACACCTTTAAGATAAAGACGTTCATCGGCAGTGAGACTTTTCCAATAAAACTCGGAAAAGTCTTCGGGAACGAGGTGGTTACAGGCAATTTCTACGGCGCGGTCGATTACCTTTTCAAATTCAGACTTTTCTGATTTTTGACGATCGCGGAAAAGTTCGTGTTTGATGTCCATTCCTTCAATTTCGCCATACTGAGTCAGTACCCGCAAGGCAGCAGCATAAGCAGCAAGCTGATAGTCGGTGTCGCCAAAGTTAGGGGCATCTTTATCGTCAATAGCCAGCATCTTATCAAGTTGTTCGCGAACTTCATCTTCAATAAGTGGATAAATTTCATCGAGGAATGCTACATCATCGTTTAAGCGTTTTCTGAGTACTAGAAGGACAGTACCTTGAACGTAGTTACCTTTTTTTAATCCCGAAGATGTCTCGGTTGCTATTGTCCACGCTGCGCTTACTTGAAGCCCAGCAGCCCAGAGAATCATTCCTAGATCTGCCCAAACCGAAGGATCTTGATGAGTGAACATGACAACCTGCATACCATTGTCTGGCATATGTTGGGAAAGATTAGAGTAAATCTCTACCATCGATTTTTTAAAGTCTTCACCTGAGCCTGAAACAGCTAATGCTTTTCTAGAATCTGGATAACATTCTGGAAAAACTGAAGAGAGAAATCTTTTGTACCAAGCCAAGAAAAATCCGCTAAGTTCATGATAGTTAACGGCATCTGCATAAGGAGGATCTGTTATCCATAAATCATTCGTAAAATTAAATGATGAACGGGCATCATAAGTTGAGGCAATAAATTTATCGTTACTAACAGTTGCCGTGACAAATTC
Source organism: Coleofasciculaceae cyanobacterium (assembly GCA_036703275.1). NCBI lineage: Bacteria > Bacillati > Cyanobacteriota > Cyanophyceae > Coleofasciculales > Coleofasciculaceae > Coleofasciculaceae cyanobacterium. Next base: position 19,060 of record DATNPK010000032.1, read on the forward strand.
TTTTACAAAAGAACTCCGCATTAGTTCTCCAGTTCGGATTGGATAATTATACTGAGTGTTTAATGCTTGGTTTGCAAAAGTTTGCTCGGATTTTCCAAACGCACTAACTTTTTGACTAACGTTCCAAGTACATAGCTTGGAATTCCAGTTACAACATGATCCCACACAAAGTAAGTTTGCCAACAAAGTAGTTTTGTAATGACTAGATTCTCTTTTTATTACTCTTTCAATTGCCTCTAATAAAGCTCCATGCCATAAAAGTTGCCTTGGATTAAACAGATGATGCCAATGCGTCCATCCACGTTCGCGAAATAATCGGGTAGTTTCATCACCGTGTTCAATTGTCTTGCTAGGAATAAAACCTTTTTCTTGCCACCCTTCAAATCGCTGTTCGAGCAATGATAATACCTTTCTTTCGCGCTCTAAGTCAGCTTCTGTTACCGAAGAAAAATGCTTTCTGTTTTTCTCTTGATCCTGTTCATCGGTATAAGTTTCAACCCAACGGACACAATAAAGCCTTTCTTGGAAAATATCATTAGGGCGGGGAACAAGGTCATCATTTTCCCAGAGCCTTAATCCGTAGATAGTTTTCCCGTCAACCCGTCTATCTCCTCTAATCTCAGAAATCGCAAAATCATCACCTGTTTCTGGACAGATTAAACGACCTTTTTTAACTGTTCCTTCTTTTGCTTTAGCGTATGTTTCTTTATCGGCATTCTCAACAATTTCAAACTTGTAACGCTTGTTATCATGGTCGGGAATTAAGACAGCGACAGTTTTATTCTTTTCGGCAATCACCCAACTTGGAGCGAGGGGAACTAAATATCCAGTTGCAGGACTTTTTGCTTCTACACAATAAAGGTAAGCATCTGCCCGCCAACCTTTATCGTTATGCTCTATACCCCATTCAGCAATTTGTTTGTCTACTTCAATAAAAGCTTTTTCTTGGGCTTCTTTTATTTTGTTTTGTGTTTCTTCACTACCACCAACAATATTAAGACTTGCCCATGTCAAAAGGGCTGCTACGGGATTTAGGTCAGATCCATAAGCCTCACAGCCAATACGTGCAGCTTCAAAAGGAATTGAGCCACCTCCACAAAAGGCATCTCCTACTTTTGGAACGTGACCAAAACGTTTTTCTCCTAACTCTTTGACTACATCGCTAATTGAGTTAGCTGATGTTTTTAGATGAGCGTTAATTTCAGTCCATGCTTCTTTGCTTGGTTCTCCAACTTGTTCGGGGCGATCGCAATAATTTAGCTTTTCATCATAACTGAGACTATCAAAGTATTTTCGGGTCAGGCGATCTCGTTCTTCCTTCTGATTCTGATTGTTCCACCTAACACTTTTGCCACTAACGTTAAAGTATTTTTCTTTCTCTGCATCTGATGACCATTCATAGACACTTTTTGCGGTTACACCTTTGCAGCGTTGCCACAAACCATCAGCATCCATTGTCAGAATTTTTAGGAAAATTTCTCGATCCTTTTTCGGCTCGTTAGAAGCGGGCATCAATAATCCGATAATTACTGCACGCACGAGAATCAGTGGTTTTCTCCCCCACCACTTGCCAAGTCCTGTCAGTGTCTGACCAAGGTTAGCTTTTCGCTCCTTATAACTTTCCTTAGAAATCAAAGAAACTGGAAACTGCTCTTCAATAAATGCTTTCTGCACTACTTTAGCCCCTTATCTACCCGATAATGTCAATTCAAATTCGCTAGTTCGATTCCGCAAAACACTTTCCATTACTGGATTCTCTGTAAGAGCAAATCTGACAGCTTTTCGCCATCCCCGATCGCGATCGTTAGTTGCGTGACCTGTAGCAGCATTGGTCATCGTGTACAGCCACCACCTTTCTTCGGGAGCAAGCCCCAACCAGTTACGGATAGCAGTGGGAATCAGGGCAGGGTCTGCATCTTCAATTGCCCACGCAAGAAGCGTCAGCTCTTTACCCAAGGTGCGGTCTACAGGAACTTGTCCTTTAGTAAGCCAGCGACCAGTTTTGACTCCCATTGCTCGCAGACGGCGATTAAATTCAGCTTTTACCTCTTCTTCAATTTGTGACCATGCAAAGCGTTTAAGCATGACTTTTAGTTGCCTGTCTTCATCTTTAAAAGACATTTCAGCAGGCTCATCACTTCCAGGTTGATAATGAAAATGTTCCGAGATTAAGACTTTCGCGTCCTTAGCTTTTGAAGCTGGGAGTGTTACTAAAAAACAATGCTCGGTCTGTTCGTTACTAAACCCAAAACCAAGAACTGATTTTTTCTTAGATGTCATTTTGCTGTACCTCCCCAGGTTTTGGTTGATGTTTCAGGGCTGCAAACCAGTCTTTTAAGGACTGACCGCGCTCTAAGGTGATTTTTTCCACGTCAATCAAGACTTGACTCCCCCGACCATCTTTAAAAATGCTTTGGAGGTAGGCAACTAGTTCTCTGATTTGTGTTCCGCTAAACTTACGGTCAGGCGCAGCATCATAGCTGACCGCTCCTGAGTCATCGTTGGCTCGAACCTCCAAACTTACTCCGTAGGCTTCCCCTTGGTACTTCTCTAGCTGTTCAATTAATTCAAATGCTTCTTTGGCGGTAAGCCCCTGTTTTTTACATCTCCAGGTTGCTGCCTTGTCAGCCGTAATTATGTCAAGAATCCCTCCTTTTTTGCGAAACTGTTCGGCATCTATTTTCTCGACTTCAGAGGAGACTCCTCCACTTTCGGCATAAGCCAGCACGAAACGACTTGATTCGGGAATTGTAAAAGGACTGTCGTAACTCCCGCCGTAAGACTTGGGATCTGAACCGTCGGTGGTGTAGCGAATCTTGCCTTCTGGAATCGCTTTAAATTCGATTTGCCAGTCATTAGAATTTTGAAAGACTCGATGCTTGAGTACTATCCTATTTTTCCAAGGGGCAGAAGCACCCTGAACGTTTTTGCCTTGGGTATCAAAACACTTAAACGTAATACAGAGGTCTTTAGTCTTAAAGGCTTTAAATCCTCCAGGTGCGTTAGCTACCGAACAAGATGCACTGGTTGGTTCGCTCTCCCCAATCTCGTATTTCACATCATCCCCATAAATTGGGCTTATCTTGAGCGTTACTTCCCCCGTCTCATCATCACGACTAATCTCTTTAACTCCCACAGATGTCTCTGGCGGAGGTGGTTGCGTGTTAATCGCTCCACCTTCATCAATCCAAATTTCCTGTTCGAGCATTTGCTTTTTAAGCTCATCTAAGGCTTTGGGATGATGAAAATTCCAGTCTGTGTTTGTGGCAGCCCGTCTCCTCACTTCATTCCAGGAAGAGGTTTTTTGTCCTGCAAACAGCCTAGCTTCGCATTTTTTAGTAAAGGTTTGTGACCCTACATCGGTAGTAAACTTTTGTACTTTTTCGAGGGTGTTACGAATTAAGGTTTCCCCATCAAAATGGTTGCCCTGAAAGTGAATCCGATAATCGGTAGTGCGAAACCCTCCCTTAGCTGGATATACCAGAGTAGTAAAGGTTTCTTGTAAGGCACTGCGGAGACTCAGCTGAATCTGATCGAGACTCTTATCGGCTTCTACATACTGTGGATCTCTCGGTGAAATGCGATCGCTATCGAGTTCGGCTTTAATCGAAAGAATCGCCTTATATTGTCTTGCCTGTTCCACAATACGCGCCATTGTTTCGTGAGAACCCGTTAGGAAGAGGACGCGATTTTGAAACTCTTGGTCTTCGGCAAACCTATGCCAACTGTCACTCAGTTTGCTTGAGGGGTGTGGGTTTCTGGTTGGTTCTGTAATGATCAAAGTTACTTTGTCGATCTCTAAACTCACTTCATCTAAGCCAGGAAGCACTTCTAATTTCTGGTAACAATCTTTCGTCTTTGGTTCAAATAACTCAGTTAAGTATGACCTCAGTTCCTTTAACGTCGTTTGTTCGTTATAGGAAGTTGCTAAATAATGAAGCTTGGCAGCAAGATTCTGGACATTCTTAAAAAACTGTCGTCCATCTTGACTGCGATGAAGATACCATCCTTGAGTCGGCAGGTAGTCAATTACTGAATTCTTGATTGTAGATAAGTCCCGTTCAGGGGCGCACAAAAAGCCAACTATATCGCTCTCTCGCAAACCGTGAGTAGCGTTGGGAATGTTTGCCAGAGAAGAAACAAGAATCAATTTTGCCACATCTTGAAAGTCTGTACCCCCCATCTTTTTATCGAGTTCTTCGGCGACCGAATGACCGTCTTTAGCAATATCGTGAGTAATCGCTTCACCCAAACTGGGGTTGATTGCTTTGACTTCAGAGAGTATTTCATCGTTATTGAGGTCTAGATCGTATGGATGCACCAGCATTCGCTTCTCTGCTTGCCCAGTGTGGTACATATTTGCCACCACAGCCCGCAGTAATCTGATTAACCCTCGCGTTTGCTGAAATCCTGGGTTCTCTTTAAAGCGAGCGTATAAATCTCGCATCGAAAAATGAAACGGATAGGACTCTACCAATTGGGCAGCATAGGAATCGGGAGAGGCATTAGTAACGTCCATTTCTTTGGCATCTTTGACCGATTTGGCGTAGGCATTAGCGACATCTTTGATAAGTGACTCGTCGGGAAGTTTCTCAAACAACCTGGTACGAAGAATGTGATACACCTCATCACCTTGGGAGCTGACGGGTTCTAGTCGTAAAGCCGAACGACCTGTTTCGTTTTGAAGATTTGTGACTGCTTTATTAAGCTGTCCCGAACCACCTTCCCAAGATGCAGTAAGGTCTGAGATAACAACGCACACATTAGAAAGTTCTGGTCGGTCTACTGCTACTAGAAGATTAGAAATTGCTGTTGCCGTAGCGACTGAAAGGTCAGAATTGCCTATTTCTATTGTTTCTGCATTTTCAAGATATGGGGGGAGCTCATCTAAGAATATCAGTGTGGATTCGCCTTGAAGAAGATTGACCCACGCCGATACTCCAGGAGCTTGTAAAGGAGCATAGTGATCGTTAAACACCTCTTTTCTGCCTAACTGCTGTGCCAGTTCTCCCCAAATGCCAAATTTGGCATCAGCCTCGCGTCCATTAAAGCCAATAACTCTTACCGAACCAACATTAGAACCGACTACACCCTTACCTAAAACAGCATCTCTCAATTCTGGGTGTTTTGCTAATAGTCCCAGGGCAATCATGCTATGGGTTTTACCACCACCCATCGCCTGAGCTAAGAGAAACGTACTTGCTTGACTATTTTGATTGTTAAGCCTGCCAAAAGCTTTTGTTATGAGCGTGTGCATCCCGCTGGTAATATAATTTTCCTCGAAAAAGCGATCGGGCTTGATTTTGTCTTCGAGTAAATCTGAAATATTTAGAACCACATCTCGACGAGAGCGGTCAAATACTGACTGCCGACAAAGGAAAAGCCAACCCCCAACTCTAGTAAAAAGTCTCGCATATGGGCAATCAAAGCACGCTCTAAATCTCTTTCTTGTGCCTCTTTTCCCAAACTCAAGAAATCAAAATTATAGGGTGATTTTAGAATTTGCTGTGCTAAATCAGACTGGGGTTTAGGTAAAGCTTGGTCGAAGTTGGTAATTGCCTTACCCTGTCGCTGGTATAATTTACTCTCAATTTGATGTTCTAGAACAGACCTGCTCCAGCCATTTTCGATGGTTTGCTGGATGTACCAAAGACGCTCATCTTGTTTCTTAACCGAGTCTAGAATGCGGACATTATGACCCCAAGGAATTTGTGCAACAAGCTGTTGCACTATTTGCTCATCTGGGTAAGTATCCGCAAATGCTCGCATATAATTGATATTGCGACTAGAAAATCCCTTCATCTCAGGAAATTCAGCTTTCAGGTCTTTTGCCAGCTTATTGATGACTTTAGCTCCCCATCTCTCAATATCTTGCCGTTCGAGAATCTCTCGACCAATCTGCCAGTACAGCAGCACCAATTCCTTATTAACGGCTAAGGCTGCCCGAACCTGAGCGGTGCGGATGCGCTCTTTAAGGGAACTAAGGAAGCTAGCATAATTATCGGGAGCTGGTGTATTGATCACGTAATGGTTAAGCCTTTGTTTGGTTATAAAGTCATAGTCTCGAACACTATAGTGTAATTGTCCAACAGGTTGCTGCACATTTATGGTGACTGCTTTTCATACTTACCAATGTCCACCTTCCGAAACCGCAGGTATTTATAAAGCGTGGCTTTAGAGATGTTTAAATTCTCGGCAATCTGGTTGACGGGCATTCCTTCTTTATAAAGACTTTCAGCAACTCTTGCCTTTCTTTGGGCATCTTCTGAGAGCCCAGGTCGTCGTCCTCCCAGCCTGCCCCTGGCTCTGGCAGCAGATAATCCTGCATTGGTACGCTCGCTGATAATTCCTCGCTCAAATTCTGCAAGTGCTGCAAAGATATTAAATACCAGCTTTCCTTGAGCGGTACTGGTGTCAATCGGATCGTTTAAGCTCTTTAAGCCAATTCCGCGCTGGCTTAATTCTTCTGCAAGCTCGACTAAGTGCTTGAGCGATCGCCCCAGTCGGTCTAACTTCCACACCACAATCGTATCTCCCTCGCGAGCATTCTTCAGCATCCGACCTAATCCTGGTCGCTCCGCCTTTACTCCACTCACTTTATCGGTATAGATTTTATCGCACCCATGCGAACGCAACGCATCTTTCTGGAGGGTCAGTTTCTGATCTTTGGTGCTGACATGAGCGTAACCTAATAGCATTACATTGCTCACTGTTTAATAAACTCATAAATTAAGAGTATAATAAACAGTGTTTATTTAAACCGCAATAGTAAACAATGCTAAAAATGAGGAGTTTTAAAGAAGAGACTAATTGTAACTTTCAGAATAAAGTGGCGTAAAATCTTTAGAGTTATTTGGCGTAATAATAGTTGTTTTGACTCATTAAATAGACCCAATTACCAAACATTCCCTAGCAGCTTCAACTACCTCTGCGGTGATACAGTTAAGTTCGTTAATTTTAATTACGCGTTGAATCTGCCGAAACAGCCGATTTAAAAGGCGAAAATTACCATTGGTAATGCGAGTAATTGCTGCGATCGCTTCAGCATCTGTAAAATCATTCGGATTTATACTCAAATCAATGTGTTCCCAATAATGCTCTAACAAAAACCGCATTTGTGATTGGCTCAAAGCACGGTAATTATGAGCAAAACCAATACGAGAGTATAGCTGAGGATACCGAGCTAGACGTTTTTCCAGTCCACGCATTCCAACAAAAATGTTATCTAAGCTAAGAAGTCACCTTCTTAACTCGACTACAGAACGCAGCATGACAATTTCTCGTCACTGCGCTCCTCAATGAGATGATTCCTGTCTTGAATACTTCTGTCTGTGCCATTCAATGTAATCTTGACGA
>DATNPK010000033.1 GCA_036703275.1 Coleofasciculaceae cyanobacterium
CCAGATAACCCGTGCTTGACGATATCTGTAGAATTACAATCTGGACAAATTATAGCGATAAAAACAGTCATTGATAATATTTGAATAGTTAATTTATCCCTTTAAGATATCATTTTAACCACAGATTTACAACACTACCATAAACAAGACAGTGACTAGTCTGCTGAAGTTGTATCCCTCTGAAAAAGTAGAAAATGCGCTCGCCCTATTGAAGGCTAGGAAAAGAGAACAACACATACCGAATCCTTCGGGATATTTTGTATCGGCATTAAAAGGAGATTGGGGCAGTAAAACTTTAGTTAGCGATCAAAGGTGCGATCGCGGTTGTGAAGAAATAGACAAAGCTGCCATTTTTAGACATTGGTATGATTTGGCGCGAGAGTTGGGCTATTGTTCGGGTCAGGAGGTAAGAGAAGGAAAACAATGGATCTGTCTATCTGGAGCGTGGGAATCCTGGGAGAAAGCGATCGCCAGAGGATATTCACTTTCCTACCTGAAGAAAATAATAAAGCGCAATCAGAGGCAGTGAAAAGCTAGGAATTAATCATCCAGCCTTGAAGGTCAGCAACGGAGTCAGTAAGCAAAAAAAATTCTTCTAGTAGAAGATAATGCGTATGGGGCATCGTAGTAAAAAGGCAATTATTCCCTCTGGAATAGAGATTGATTTTTTACCAGCTTATTCTCCAGAGTTATATGTTCTAAAGCACTAGCTTCGCTTCGCGCTACGCGATCGCTACGAGAGCAAGGGTTTACACTTCTACCTAAACGTGGCAAAGGCAGCCATAGGGTTCTGTTGTGCAAAAAATTTAAATGGACAGAAAAAATCTGTAAGCAACTAATTTTTTAGACAGCAATTCCAAAGAGAGAATGAATAAAATCTCTCTGTCCTAAAATATCCTCTTTAGCAATATTTTGAACTTGACCTAAACGCAATGGCATTCATGATTTCATATCCTTTTATTGTTCGCCATGCTGTATTGTAATACTGAAAATATGATTTATATTTAGCTAACTTTTTGGGGAATCTGTGGTCTTGTTCGATCATATTATTCAGATATTTTTTCTGTCTTAAATCACATTTATTAGAGAGAATGCCTTCTTCCTTGAGTTCTTTAATAGCTGCGGGAAGCGTATTTAAGATACCAACGAACGCAGAGTAAAATAACTTCTCCTTGAAAATGTTTCCATTTAAATGGCTGCTTTGAGTTCATCCGATCTAGTAGTAAATTGAGACTTGATAATACTACAGGTTTGTCTCAAGTTTTTGCAACACAACCAATAATGCAGTTTCTGACTAATCTTTGCAAAAGTTGAAAATTTTAGCTGTGTTGCTAAACGACTGAAAAGCATACATGACAAAAATTATAGCGATTATTGATTAAAAACTATTTTTATAGTCTCAAACACTCTTTAGCTGCAAAATGTTTCAAAATATTAAAAATTGCCCCTCATAGCAGCTTCGCGCTTATCTTCCCCGTATTGATTGTTCTGCTCATTATTTGCGACACAACCCATTTTCGCAAGTTATTATTTGATATAATTAAGCGCAGGAAACATTACAGATATAAAAACTAAGTAATGGTAGAGTCTAAACCTCAAGTCAAAAGCGGTTACTTTAAGAGTAGCTATGATTCTCGCGATCGCTTCTGCTCCTACTGGTATCAAATCCAGGAAACAATGAATGCGATTGGAAGTGAAGGACGGGTTCTTGAGATTGGTCCAGGTAATCGCTTCCTAACAGATTACCTGCTGAAACGCGGCATCTGCGTAGAGACACTCGATCTTAGAGAAGGGAATAAACCTGACTATATTGGCAGTGTGAATAAGATTCCACTAGCTGACCAATCTTTTGAGTTAGTTGCTTGCTTTCAAGTCCTTGAACACTTAACGTTTGAACACTTCTCTAACTCGTTGAAGGAAATGGCACGGGTAGCAAGCAAGCAAGTGGTATTTTCCGTACCAGATGTACGATATGTCATTGAAATTGACTTTTCGTTTTTATCCAGAGATAGACGCCTGCAAACGACACTCTCATTTCCTAGAATAACTAAAGGCGGGGAAATGACGAAACATCATTTTTGGGAAATTGGACGACCTGGTTATCCACTTGCCAAAATTCTTAGCTCCTTCCCACCAGAGTTACGGCTCAGAAGAGCATATCGTGTTCCTGGAAATCCTTATCACCATATGTTTGTATGTGATACCTATCGTGCTGGATAATCAGGATACCCCGCGCACGGTTGTGTTGCAAAAACTTTGGGGTAATGTTGTCGATTTGTTGTCTGCCTCTAAATTGGTAGTCCAAATTTGTAGTGATTGATGAACAGCCCAATCACTAATAGGACTTTGAAAGAAACTACCTTTTAAATTACTGCAAAAGCAGTGGCGATCACGCTGTGAGTAATGGCTAACATCGGCGGTAAAGAGTGGAGTTACTTTACCAGTTTGAGTTTGGAGAGAGCGATCGTCAGTTATCTAGCTCACTGGTTCTGTTGCAAAAACTTGAGACAAACCTGTAGTATTATCAAGTCTCAATTTACTACTAGATCGGATGAACTCAAAGCAGCCATTTAAATGGAAACATTTTCAAGGAGAAGTTATTTTATTCTGCGTTCGTTGGTATCTTAAATAGTAAGTATTCAGGTATCAAAAAAAGATAAATAGTTGCAACCGAGAAGAAAACTGGGTAATGTAACGATAGGATGAGCCAAAAACCAGAGTTGAACAATCAAGAGCAGTTAAACCAGTTGTCAAAAAAAGAACTGGTACAAATAATATTGGCTCAACAAAAAATT
>DATNPK010000034.1 GCA_036703275.1 Coleofasciculaceae cyanobacterium
TATTAATTTCTTGAAAATCAGTGAATCTATAATTAGTCCATCCTAGTTCTTGTTTGCATTGTCTAAATCCGTATTCAACCCAGGTTTTTAGTCCATATAGGTTGCCTAAAGTTTTCTTCATTTTGCTTCTAGTTTCTTGAATATTAGTCATGATAAAGGAAGTCGAATTGGGGGGCATAGTTTCAGTATCGGTAGTAACTTCCCAATAGGTTCGATAATTCCGTTTGCCATAAACTATTTCTCTAATGTATCTAGTTTCAGATGTCTTGGTGCGCGTTCGGGGGCGCCTTCCGTCGGGCGGGGCATTAGCCCCATCGTCATGCGAAGCCATGACTTTGCCAGCTTTGCTTGCTGTGGGTCGCACCGCTTTTTGATTGCTGAAAGTCCTTTGCAATTTACACCACTTGTTCGCTCTGACCTTCTGCTCAGATAATAGCCAGACTCCATGGTTACTCCTAATTGCTAACACCCAAGGTAAATTATGTTTGTCTAACGTTCTGATAAATGAACTAGCCTCCCCGTACAAACTATCCGCTAAGACTAGATCGATCTTGAATCCAATATTCTATTAGTTCTGTAATAATGGATGATGCTAATTCAATCTTCATTTTATAGGTATCTGACTCTTTTAATGTTCCCTTCGGTTTAAACACTTTAAAGACTAAGGGAAAAGTAATATTTTCATAGATTCGATAAGCGTTAACTGATACTATTCCATTGTCTATTTTCCGACGCTTCCTAAATATTGCTTGGCTACATAATCTCTTTTTTTGCCTTTTTTTCTATCTCCTGTTTCATCAATAATTACTGTGATTTTTTGATTTCTTAAAGCTTCTAGAGTTAGAGTTAATCTTTTCTCTTTTAATTTTGTTGCTGACCAAGGTGAATTGGCTAAAAAATGATACAATAATTGAGAATCATGAGTGCGACCTGTTAAGGTCAAAGGTAATATAATTACCGTCAACCTTGTGAGAATTTTCTCATAACTCTCTATTTTATGAAGGTTAAATTCCTTCCGACCAAACCCAAGGTATGAATCCGTCTACCCAGGTTTTGCTAACTGGTAATTAGCATCTCTCGGTGCATGGGTAGAAATGCAGCGCTACCAAAAGTCGTCTTTAGGTAGCGCTGCTAGGGAAGATACATATGGTTAACGTACAGTTAATCCACTCACCTTGTCGTAATGAGGTATGGACGCAAAGCGGCTGAAAATATAGAGCTTCCAACTCTATATCCAAGTTTAGTTATAAAAGCACTTCAGACTTTAAAACGTACAGTGCAGACTAATCGAAGGATAAAGCGTTCGCCTAGAAGGATGTCAATAGGCTGCATTCGAGTCAAGAGCGAATGTGTAAGGGTGTCTGACACGGCATAATGTGGAAACCTAAGTGTATCGAGAAATTGATAGAGGGAACAGGAAAACCCAATGTATCTCCTTATAGAGAATTACACTTTTGCCCTCATCGAACCTAAAGATAGTATGGAAGTCATTATCCCATAATACCTTGAAAAACCCCAAGAGGTGTGTCGAGTAGGCGGATAACCTGGCAATATTTCTATAATGACAGCATCCGAACTCTGTGAGCGACAAAACAAAAGTAATAACTCAATTTAAAAGGTAGACAATTAGTCACAAGATATATTGGAGTAGGATGTCCTAAAAAGCCAATGCCTTAAGGAAACTTAAGGATATGCCCACGTAGGACGGTTAATGCGTAGGATACGACCTAGTATCATCTAATATGCCTAATACGCAGGTGCGTACAGAAGGATTTTAAAACTGACACTTCCAAGGCGGTCTATCGTGGGATTAAAAGGATGAAAACAGCGTTAAACAATCCAAGTCTAAAGACTGGTAACGGTCAAAGACACCTCATTCACAGGGCGCATACCAGGAGCTAGATGAGCTGGAAACTCTCATGTCTCGTTCTGAAGTAGAGGTGAGGGTTAGAAATAAACCCATCGACTATAACTTCCTACTACCTTTGCTATCTCTGGTAATGATTTCCTTTTAATTGGTGAGATGATTCCAGTCACGTAAATATTTAAAACATTCATACAGTCGGCTTTTGAGTAGGAAGCTTCCCACTCAAAACGCGACGTAACTTCTTACATCAGAAAATAAGTCATTATAAGCAGAGCAATATTTATCTACAACGGATACTGTCGGTCTTGGCGATCTCTTTAAATGTTTGAGAATTTGTAATTCTACATCCATTGCCCTCTCTGCCTTACAGCTACCAATAACTTTTTCTATTGTAGCTTAATTCTCGGAAAGTGACAAAAGAGGGCTAGGGTCAAGACTTGGCGATCGCTTTGGCAATCGTGCTAATACTTGGCGCATTTTCCTGTTTCAACCAGTACAGAACTTGCAATCGTTCTTTACAACTCTGTGTTTTAGCTTGATGTAACTGTTCAGCTAGATCATCCAAACTTTCTTTTATTTCAATTGAAGTTACACCAACCATTAGTAAAAAATACTAAATAACTACTTCCAGTTTAGTTCATTTGCCTTGTTTTCAATTTAAATTAGTATAACGCGAGTTCGGTTTGACCAACTTCAAAAAAATTCAAACTTTTCTGAATGAGAACCTTTTATAATGACTGACAAAAAGTAAATCTTTTAAAGTAATGTTACTTTCTCTAAGATTCTTTGTACTTACAATCGTCTTGTTTTTTAACCTGACTTGGTGGACAAATCCAGCACAGGCAAGCATAAACTTTAACGCTCAATTTAGAGCGACTCAAGGTTGTGAGGCTTTTCAATCAATCACAAGAGGAACTAATCCGGGTAATATCAGACTGATTCCTAATACAATTTATCCAGTTATGGCAAAAAATAAGGAAGAGGCTACTCATTATTATCTAACCATTGATGGTGCCGATCCTTCCGCACGTTGGGTTAAAAGCGGCTGTGGAGAACTATTAGAAACTTTTGTATCGCGAGATTTCGATTACTTACTCGCTATTAGTTGGCAACCGGCATTTTGTGAAACTCATCAAGACAAAACGGAATGCCAAACCCAAACCGAAGCTCGTTTTGATGCTTCCAACTTTACCTTACATGGTTTGTGGCCCCAACCAAGAAATAACGTATATTGCAATGTCAGCAATCAGATTGAAGGAATTGACGGTGACGGAAAATGGTCTGATTTACCGCCGATAGATTTATCCGATACTCTCAAGGATGAATTAGCAATCAAAATGCCTGGGTTTGCATCGGATTTACACTTACATGAATGGTATAAACATGGAACTTGCTATCAGGGGACACCAGAAGAGTATTTCAGAGAGTCTCTCGATCTGTTAGACCAAGTATAATAACTCGGTAGTGCGAAATCTCTTTGTTGATAATATTGACAAAAACATCGATAACAGTGAGATTAAAGGTAAATTTAATCAAGCCTTCAGCAATGAAGCAGAAGATAGAGTTTTCGTTGAATGTATCAAAGATAATGAGCCAACCAACAGGAACATGATAGTGGAGTTAAAACTTAATCTCAAAGGAATGATTGAGTCTGATACGTTAATTGCCAATTTATTTAAAAATGGGAAAACAGTTTCCCCTGGTTGTCCTCTAGGGCAGGTAAATAGGGCTGGATTTGATTAAATTTCTGTTCGACAAAGCTCAAGCTTTTTAATTTCACGGTTTTTTCTAGCTTGTCATAGTTTCCTGCCGGTAATTTCGAGATAGAAAGCACGTTCAATTACAGCAGTTTTCGATTGGGTAGATCGTGTCGATCTATCTGAGGATTAGGAATAGGGATTGGGAAATAAGTACTTATGCAGAATTAATTAAACATTCCGTTTTCCTTTGACCCTTTCCCAGCCCCAACTATTAAATTAAGGCGTTGCTGAATCAAGGGATGAATCGGTGCGCAATAGGCACATCCTCAAACTTCAAGTAATGAATTAATAACCTAATTGAATGCTTCAACATCTCCTCAGATTTTAAATAGCAAAGAGTGTGTCTTGGCAAGCATTTACGGTTAAACCGCACTCTTGCCCTTGCCACTTGAGGCGATATGCCCGTGCATGATTTGCCCTAAAGGATTCGGGGTTTGAGTAGGAAATTTTGGTGATAGCCATGTCTAAAGAGTGAGGTAATTGTTTTCTTAATTACCTTTATAAAAGCTTTATCTTGCCTAAAGAGTGACTTCATAAGTTTTGGAACGGACTTTAGGAGCACACAATTACGGTGAGATAAGAGAGGACGAGACTGCCGAGATTCCCTTATCCGAAGGTGTATCCGTGATTGGCGGCAGCTCGATACGTCCGTGTTGTCTAATGAGTTAGCGGAAATAGAAGGTTTGTGTAACGAAGTGCAGCCTATTTCTATAACTCCTATTAGGGGTATAGCCGACATAAGCGCAAAATAGGACATGACACAAAATTATGTAAACTTTTGGATTGATTCGTAAGCAAAACATTACCAAAAAAGGCTATTTATGGGCAAGTTTTCTATTCTTTATGACGTAAGAAGCTAATATTAATATTTCGGTAGTGCATCAAACAAGTGTGGGATAGGTAATTAATTCATGCCAACTCCAAAGAGCGATCGCTAATCCCTCTCTCATAGCAGCAGTAGTTTTCTTGCGACTATGAACCCAAATCCAGTTGAAATAACATCACCATCAACCGCACCATCGCTTCTATCTGTCTCCAAACTTTGGCAAATTTGTTCTGACGGCGATGCCACCGACCAGTTTGTTGTCGAACAATTCCCTTAGTTCGCTTTGACGGCACGAGTCTGGTCTTTGCCAATGATATGCCTGATCTTGACTCCCCAGAACCCGCTTATAACCTCCCCAACAATCGACAATTGGTTTTGCCTTCCGTATTTACTACTAATTGCTCAATAAATTCGTCAGTATGTTTTCCGACTCTGGCTGCTAAAACTAATCCGCTGCCAGTAGCTTGAGTCATGCCAATCCAACAGTCTCCTACCATTACTTTGTCTGAGAGCGTGTGTTTTTGTTTTTTTGTACAAAGGACCAAAATTCATCTCCAGCTAGCTGCTCGGTTTTAATCTGTTTCACTTCTTCGTTGTGAACCATCTCTTCTTTAATGGAAGCTTTTCGCACTAAACTCACTACTGTGTTGTAAGCTAATCTGGTTGTTCGACTCACTCCTCTCAGGTTACTACCTTCTGAATGAGCTTGTAATACCATCTGGATTTTTTTTGGTTCAATTTGTCGCCGATAGTAAATCGTCTCAAAAGTTTCAGTATAAGTTTGTTGGCAATTTGGGCAGGAGTACCTTTGACTTGCTTTACTGGTTTTTCCGTGCTCATGGATCTTTTCATAACCGCAGAGAAGGCATTCCATCCAAGTAAAATAGCTATGAGAACTTGATTATTTTTCTATTCCCACACTTGTTTGATGCACTACCGATGCGTCTGAGTATAGTGCTGGTAACACTAACTCAGACGACTTCCCCCGAATGTAAGTGCTTTAAATCTTATTCACACGGAGATTTTTCCATATTATGCCAAAATCAATTCTGATGAGTTCGGATTCTACGATCGAGCCAATACATAAATTTTCAACTTTAATCGACTTACTACGTACTAAAGCTTACAGTCAACCCGATCGCATCGCATACACTTTTTTACAAGATGGAGAAACAATAGAAAATAGCCTTACCTATGGAGAGCTATACCGACGGGCGAGAGAGATTGGAACTTATCTTCAGTTTATTAATGGGGCGGGCTCTCGGGCACTATTACTTTATTCCCCAGGGTTAGAATTTATCACGGCTTTTTTTGGCTGTTTGTTTGCTTCGGTAGTGGCTGTTCCCATATATCCGCCCAAGCGCAATCAAAAGATGTCTAGGCTACAAGCGATCGTCAAAGATGCTGAGGCTTCAACGGTTCTGACAACCAGATCGGAGTTAACTAAGATATCAAGTCAATTTCCAGAATACTCTAAATTGAGTTCTTTACAATGGATAGCAACTGATAATTTGGTTAGCGATGGAGAAACAAATTGGCAGCAACCTGTAGTAAATAGTGATAGTCTGGCTTTTCTTCAGTATACCTCTGGTTCAACGGGTGTACCAAAGGGAGTTATGGTGAGTCATGGAAATTTGTTACACAATTTAGCTTCAATTCATCAGAGCTTCGACCATGGAACTAATAGTAAAGGCGTAATCTGGCTGCCACCTTATCACGATATGGGTTTAATTGGCGGAGTTTTACAACCAATTTATGGTGGTTTTCCAGTGATTTTAATGTCTCCTATGGCTTTTCTCCAGAAACCAATACGTTGGCTACAAGCAATTTCTCGCTATCGAGCTACTACTAGTGGAGCTCCAAATTTTGCTTACGATCTCCTTTGTCGTAAAGTTAAACTTGAACAATTAGACAGTCTCGATCTTACTAGTTGGGAAGTAGCTTTTACTGGGGCAGAACCAGTACGGGCACAAACTTTAGAGTATTTTGCTAGTACTTTTGCATCTTGTGGTTTTCGTCGCCAAGCATTTTATCCCTGCTATGGTATGGCTGAATCTACTTTGATGGTGTCGGGAGGAAATAAAGAGCGACCTCCATCAATTGCTTGGATTAAAAAGGACTCTTTAGAGCAAGAACGAGTAGTGGAAACAACTAAAGAAGAACCAAGAGCAAAAGCAATAATTGGCTGCGGTAAAAGTCCCGCAGAACAAAAAATTATTATTGTCGATCCTCAATCTTTAACTATCTGTCCTTCAGACAAGATAGGAGAAATTTGGCTGTCTGGTGCTTCAGTAGCCCAGGGTTATTGGAATCAACCAATTCAGACTAAAGAAACTTTTGCGGCTTATACTGCTGATACCCAAGAAGGACCATTTCTAAGGACGGGAGATTTGGGATGTTGGCACAATAACGAATTATTCGTCACGGGTAGACTCAAAGACGTAATTATCATTAGAGGTCGCAACTATTATCCTCAAGATATAGAACTAACTGTAGAGAACAGTCATGCTGCAATACGCCCTAGTTGTACAGCAGCATTTTTAATCGAGAAAGCTGGAAAAGAACAGTTGGTCATTGTTTGTGAGATCGAGCGCAGCCATCTGAGAAGTTTAGATGCTAATGAAGCGATCGCCGCAATTCGTCGAGAGGTATCACAACAACACGAATTACAAGTTTATGCCGTATCCTTAATCAAAACTGCCAGTATTCCGAAAACATCTAGCGGTAAAATTCAGCGCGGTACTTGCCAAACTAAGTTCTTAACTGCCAATCTCAAGACAATTGCCGATTGGTGTTTGAATCCTCGTAACAAACAGGAATTCGTCCATTTAGAAGCGGAAATAGACCTACTAACTTCAAAACTTCAAAGGATCGAACAGCACAATAATAATCTAGTTTCACTCAAGCATTATTATACGCAACCATCGAAATCAAAACTCGATCAACTCGATGTTCAAACAATTCAAAACTGGTTGATTTCTCAGTTAGCCAAACGACTAGCTTTGAAAACATCCCAGATAGAAATCGATAAACCAATTAGCAACTATGGTTTAGATTCTGTTGAAGCCGTTAATCTGACTGGGGAATTAGAACAGTTTGTCGGCAGACAATTTTCTCCTACTTTGTTATGGGACTATCCGACAATTGAAGTACTCGTTCGACATTTAGCTGGCAAAACCGAATCAGAAGCAATTTCTACCACAACTCTAGATTTGCCAGCCGAGGCAGTTTTAGAAGCATCAATTCGTGCAGAAAATCCGCCAAAAACACTGACTGTTGTGGATGAAGCTGATACTATCTTTTTGACTGGTGGGACGGGCTTTTTAGGTGCTTTTCTGCTTCAAGAATTACTCCAGCAAACCAAAGCAACTATCTATTGCTTGGTACGTGGCAAGAATCCTTTTTTAGCTCAGAGAAAACCGATTGAAAATCTTGAATCTTATGGTTTGTGGAATCAGAATTTTGATAATCGAATTATTGCCATTGTTGGGGATTTAGCTAAACCTCAGTTCGGTCTTTCTAAAGAGGAATTCGAGCGACTAGCAGGGGAAATAGATGTTATCTATCATAGTGGAGCTTTACTCAATTATGTTTATCCCTACGAAAGACTAAAACCGATTAATGTTTTAGGAACTCAAGAGGTTTTGAGATTGGCTAGTTTGGTTAAGCTCAAGCCAGTTCATTATATTTCTAGCGTGGCAGTTTTTGAGTCAACTGCATATCGTGGCAAGATAGTTACAGAGTCAGAGAGACTGTTAGCCAGCGATGGAATTTATCTCGGTTATTCTCAAAGTAAATGGGTAGCAGAACAGTTAGCCGTAATTGCTAGCGATCGCGGTATTCCAGTAACTATTTACAGACCACCTTTTATTTCTGGACATAGTAAAACAGGATTGTGGAATAGCGACGATATCATCTGCCGAATAATTAAAGGCTCGATTCAAATTGGATTTATACCCAATCTAGACTATTACTTGGATATGTCTTCTGTGGATTATGTCTGCCAAAGTATTGTTTATTTATCCAGACAAAAAAAGGCTTCGGGAAAAACATTCCATTTGAATAATGCTCATCCTCTTCACTTAAGTCAACTGACTAACAAAATTGCTTCTTTGGGTTATTCAATTCAGCAGGTTGACTATCCCAAATGGCTGGCATTATTGAATCAATATATGTACTCTCGCTCTAATCCTTTATATCCTTTATTACCATTTTTAGCAAAGCAATGGTCTGAAGAAAAATTAAGCATATTAGAGCTATATCAGCAAAGTAGAAAACCTCATATTAGTTGTCAACAAACTCTGGCTGCATTGTCTGATACTTCGATTCGCTGTCCTGCTATAGACGAAAAATTGCTGAATACTTATTTTTCCTATTTCGTTAATAGTGGTTTCTTACCTTCTCCTCTTTCTGAAGAAAAATTTGTAATTATATAACTGTTTAGCTTTTAAGAAAGAGTTCAGAAATTATGGCAAGAGTTTAGATAAAAAGCTGAACTCTTAATTTAAAGAGTCCGAGACAAACCAATTAGTCTACTAGCAAGATACAAATCAAATAAATCATGCAAATTTTAACAGCTAAAAACATCGCTCGAATACCTCAAGTAGTTAAATGGGACGACAGTGTAAATTCTTTTTCAGGTGGATATGAAAAATGAGCTTGCCCAAGTTCGTTGGCAATATCAAATCAGTTACTAGTCGTAGATTAAGACAAGAATTTCCCACCCTAGTCAACAGCATCCACTGGAAAAAGTTATTGTGGAATGAATCTTACTTTATCCCTTCGTGTGGTGGCGTAACCGTTTCACTCCTCAAGAAATATATTGAAAATCAAGATGTGCCATCCTAGATCTCGACTAGTATTCATCCAGACACCGAATTCTTCGATTACGGTGCTGGGCTTCTGCTCAGGCAGCTAAGCAAAGCGATCGCCTGATCTTTTAACTTTGTCCCTTTCACCGCACGAGAAAGAAACATTACTGCTTTGGGTAAGCCACCTCTGACAGATTGAGCCTGTTTGACTAATCTCATGGCATCAGAAGCCGAACGTAAATCTACTCCTGTAGGCTGTACGGGAATAAATGCCAAATCTGACCTAAATAAAATTGCTCTGGTTGCTTCGGATAAACTGGCAGGTCCATCCACTATCAAATAGTCATAATCTACTGCGAGTTCTGGTATCTGTTCGAGCAACTCATCGGGCGAACCAATCACCTGACAAGGAATTTCAATGTCTTCCATCCCCTCAACCCATAAAGAACTAGAACGTTGACTATCGGCATCTATTAATAATGTCTTTCTTTTCTTCTTCTTGATTAGCCAATAAGCTAAATGGACGGAGGTAGTGGACTTGGACACTCCGCCTTTTTGATTGACTAACGATACAACCTGTCCCATAAACAGTATTTACTTGTGCGACCCGTTTCAGCCTAACTACAGCTTGTAGGAACGCTGAGGGTAATTTCTATAACCTAGAAAATATAATAACTCTAAGTTCATGTAGGTTAAATTCCTACCGACGAATGAGACGTTTGATTCCATATCCTATGTGCTGCTAGGTAACATCGTCCGTGGTGCAGAGCTAGGATAAAAGCGGATAGCTGATAGCCGAATTTGGTAATTCTGCAAGGAAAGTTGTTTATGTTCAACAAAGTCTAACTAATTTTAAGCTTCGTTAACTGTAAGTAGTGTAACGGCTTAATACACTATCGCCAAAAGGCAACAGAGGTCTGTATTTCTTTTTTGAGTAGATAAAATTTTCTCATCATTATACCTCTCGGAGTATAGATTAGGGACTAACAACAACGTGAAATGAATTTAGGGAACGGGATAACCCCATATTTCTATCAAGACATAATCCTTGATAAACCAGATGTGAAGCGTATGAAAAATGGGAGTAGGATGCTGTAAGAAGCCAATGCTTAACCTGAATTAACAGGTAATGCCTGACAAGGATGGATGTAATGTCCGAGATATGCCGACGTACAGCCCTGAGTCTGATTAGGGAAATAAGTAGTTCTTAATATGCCTAATACGCAGATGCGTACAGAAAGAACTAAAACGTGCGACCCGTTTCAGCCTAACTACAACTTGTAGGAACGCTGAGGGTATATCCTAGTAGAACCTAGAAAATACAATAACTTTAGATTCATGTAGGTTAAATTCCTACTGACGAATGAGACGTTTAATTCCATATC
>DATNPK010000035.1 GCA_036703275.1 Coleofasciculaceae cyanobacterium
AATAAGCAAATGTAAAATCCCGATGTCAGATCTGAGAAATAAGTTGAGCCAGCTAAAATTATAAGCCGACATCGTGCGCATTAGTCGAGACCACAAAGTCATCGAAGTGAGCATTGACTTCTTTCTCAGGCCACCAGTCGCTGCCATATCCACCATGGAAAGTACTAAAGTACATCGTATCAATACCTTGATTGTTGGTCATAAACTTGAGATTGTCCATGGAGAGGACTTGTTCCTTGTCCATCCAAACATCTATTTCACCATTGGACTGATTGCCGTTGTTGGTTTTGACTCGTTGAACCAAATTATGCCATTTACCGCGCTCGAAGTACTTGTCGCTGCCGTTGCTACCTTTGAGCAAAACATCTTCTCCATATGTTCCTGGTTGATTCATATGATAAAGATAGAGGGTAGCTTTGCCGTTTTCGCGCCACATATATCTAGAAGTGAATCCATTATTGCCATTCGGTTTTTGACCGCCTGAAGCCAAGTCTCCAGAACCCATACCTGGTAATTTACCGCCACTGTGTTTAGGACCATTAAAATCAAAGTCGCTATCAAATTTGACCCAATAGGAGAGGTAGTATTCTTGTTGATTGGGAACTAACCACTTACCTCCAGCATTGGATTGAGCATTGGCGGGGTGACTCATTTTCAAAGAGTTATTACCAGAGTGAGCTTCTTCATTAGAAATCGTGGCGTACTTGTCCATGTGATTAGACCAGGCGACCTTCCAATCTTTACTTTGAGCCGAATTGTTGTAGCTTGTGTTGTTAGAGTGCTTTTCAAATCCGACGGAGATAGCGTTTTTACTCAGTTGGGGTGCAGGTGCAGGTGCAGGTGCGGATACGGGATTGCTGATGACCGACCCCATCAAATTAGTAAATTTGGGAATAATTGCATCTTTACCCTTATCGTCAATAATCAAGATGGCTTTGGCGGTTTCTCCTGGTTCGAGACTTTGCCAACCGCCTTGTCCGCTGATAGTATACTTGCCACTGCCGTTATCGATTAAATCTACGCCATAAGCTCCTTTGATACTGTAGTCCAGGTCAAAGTTTAACTTCCAGTCTTTAGCGTTCGATTCTGAGGTTATGCCTACTTCGAGCTTGTATCCTCCTTTCCAATCTTCTACTACAGCAGAAGATGTGGCAATTTTAGTTTTAACTGGGGAATTTAAACTAGTAAATTTGGGAATAATTGCATCTTTACCCTTATCGTCAATAATCAAGATGGCTTTGGCGGTTTCTCCTGGTTCAAGACTTTGCCAATCGCCTTGTCCGCTGATAGTATACTTGCCCTTGCCGTTATCGATTAAATCTACGCCATAAGCTCCTTTGATACTGTAGTCCAGGTCAAAGTTTAACTTCCAGTCTTGAGCGACTAATTCCGAGGTTAAATCTACTTCGAGCTTGTATCCTCCTTTCCAGTCTTGTGATACGTAGGTATATTGCAAAAAGATTTGAATTAGAAATTTTAGTGATAGCCATAGTACTTTAAGTAACGAGATAATTAAATTGATGGCGAGGGACGCGGACGTTTCGCCCGCTTGATCCAATCGCCATGTTGATTTGTTTAACTTAATTACCTTTATAAAAGCTTTAACCTGACTTTACAGTGACCTTATAACTTGTGAATACTACTTTAGTATCACACAGTTATAGTGAGACAAAAGTTATCTACTGAGTTAACGCGAGTTAACACCATTTGCAATAAGCCAAGCGGAATACGACTGATTGCCTTGGCAACTTCATATAGCAATACCAGGCAATGTTAAAACATTTTTTTACTGATACCTACTACCTACTACCTTCGAGCCAATCACCTCAATTGTCCTAAGCTAATCTTGTACGGCTATATCTCCAGAGGCATGGAAACTATCGGAGGACTTTTGGGACTCTATTATCAAGAATACAAAAACATCGGCAATCTTACATTAGCGGAGGAATAAGCAAATGTAAAATCCCGATGTCAGATCTGAGAAATAAGTTGAGCCAGCTAAAATTATAAGCCGAC
>DATNPK010000036.1 GCA_036703275.1 Coleofasciculaceae cyanobacterium
CATTTCTCACTACGTTGGTAGATTTACAACCAGGACAAGTTACTGCTATCCAAACCGCCATTTAATTATTTCCCAAATTTTTACACTAATTTAGTGTCTCGTAAATCTTTTTAGCTTGTCAACTCTATTGCTACACTACCTAAGTATTCAGTTCGACTGTTGATGCATTACTTAAGGTTCGACCGAGTTCCTATTCTTGCTTGATCAACAAAGTATTCAGCAATGCCGAGAAATTGCCCCCGAACAGCTAAAGGATAATCTCAAGCGTGCCTACAGTAAAATTTCCCGCTCGAAGCAAATTTTGGATAATCTTAAAAAGCATAAAAAATTAGAGAAATTGGTTATAGCTATGGAACAATTGATCGAAGAATAAACTACAATTTCTTCGTTAGTAAGCCTCTCCCAAAGCGTAGCGACGGGCGAGAAAAGCCACAAACATCCTCTGATGAGGTACAAGATCCAAGTATTATTCTTTTTATTAGATATTCTCGATTGCTTTCATCAATGCTTGAGAATTTGCTACTGTACCAAAGACACCCCCCTGCATCTTGACCATCTTCAACGCTGCTAAATGATTATCGTAATCCGTTGCCCCCGTACAGTCAGACAGCAGCAAACATTCATAACCGCGATCGTTAGCATCTCGCATCGTCGTATGAACGCAAACATCAGTGGTAATGCCCGATAAAATAATATTTTGGATGCTTTTACCTTTTAAAATTAAGTCTAAATCGGTGGCATAAAAAGAGCCTTTTCCTGGCTTATCGATAATGGTTTCTCCAGGGATAGGGGTAAGTTCGGGAATAATTTCCCATCCAGGTTCGCCACGCACTAAAATCTTGCCACAGGGACTTGGATCGCCAATCCCCGCACCAATTTGGCGACTGCGCCAGCGTTTGTTGGCTGGTAAATCTGCAAGATCGCTTCGATGTCCCTCGCGGGTGTGCATGATATGAAAACCCTTATCTCGCATTATTCTAAGGACTTTAGCAATCGGTTTGATTGGCGCACGAGTTAAAGATAAATCGTAGCCCATTTTATCGACG
This sequence comes from Coleofasciculaceae cyanobacterium, assembly GCA_036703275.1. Lineage (NCBI taxonomy): Bacteria > Bacillati > Cyanobacteriota > Cyanophyceae > Coleofasciculales > Coleofasciculaceae > Coleofasciculaceae cyanobacterium. Next base: position 1,047 of record DATNPK010000036.1, read on the forward strand.
TATCCCCCAATACCGCAGAAGTCAGTCTGCATATCGATAATTAACAACACCGTGTTTTTGGGTCGCAAATCGCCATTATAGGGATAGGGATAGGGTTCTGATTCAATAAAATAAGTCATCTCGATCGCATCTGTAATTTAATAAATATTTAGCTTGAATTAAAGGTTTTTAAATAGTTACGCCAACCGCCATATTGAGTAATTTCTTTACCGTTTTCGCAGCAAATCGATTCGCCAACAACACCGAGAATTTCTGACCCATTATCGAGTCGTACTTTGCCAATACACAAGCCTGGAGGTTCCTGAAGCAGTATTTTAGCCAAGCCTGCGGGGGGTACTGCCCAAACTTCAACGACGATCTCCTTACCTCCTTTAGACACGCGCATCATGGCAGGGTGAACATCATCGATAGAAAACAGTCGATAGGTCGCTTCGGTAGTTGCTTCTTTGACAAAAGTTGCTCCTATTGCCAGAAGATTTTGATTGAGTTCCAACCCCCGCATTAAAGTTCCATTGACAGCCAGCTCAAGATCGCTCATGAATCGACTGGTGTAGAAATGGGTGATTGTTGATATTCTCTAGTAGGTGCATCAAAACCGCAGGATCTACCATCTGTATGAATTACTTCGTTTTCCCAGGGTAAACGGTAATTGCCGTTTACCAAGTCTTGCATATAGGTATAGGGACAGTCTTTAGCACCGCCTTTAACAGCTACATAACCCCGATGACCGAACTGATAGATATTGTTTTCTACCGCCCAATGGAGGCGGGCTTCGCGCACTAAATCGGGTCTGACTTCGGCGGTAATAATTTCATTAGGGCGATCGCTCCCCGTAACTAAAGGTACTCCATCAAAGTTAATAATTGACCCTTCTCCCATCGAATCAAAAGTTCCATCCGTGCCACACATACAAACTGAAGCAGTGTACATTAAATTGCAAAAGGCATTGGCTTGATTAGTAATGTGCCAAGAATGACGAATCGGGGCAGTATAACCTGCGGTACGAATCATAATTTCTGCTCCCTTATAGGCACATTCTCGCGCCATTTCGGGAAACATTCCGTCATGACAAATGATTAAGGCAAGCTTGCTGCCGTTTGGACCTTCACAGACGGGAATGCCTAAATTACCTGGTTCCCAGGGTTCGACAGGAACCCAAGGATGGAGTTTACGATAGTAAAGCTTTAATTCACCGCGATCGTCGATAATAATTCCGCTATTGTAGGGATTGCCATCGGGATTATATTCCATAATTGAAAAGCAGCCCCAAATTTTATGCTCCCGACAGGCTGCACTAAAAGCTGCTACTTCTGCACCGTCCAAGCAACACATAATTTCTGGATTAGTATCCATAGATAAGCCGTGTAGGGCATATTCGGGAAACACGACTAAATCCATCGTGGGCATATTGCGTCGGGCTTTACCAACCAAATCGCAGATTGTTTGGGTTTGTGCTGCCAAATCGTCGGGAGTTACCACGGTGGGTAACTGAAGCTGTACCATACCGAAGACGACCCCAGCAGGAGATTTATTTAAACCACCAAGTCCATTCATAATCTACTTACTACTTACTACTTACTACTTACTACTTACTACTTACTACTTATCCGTCCCCAATGCCCCTGGTGCGCTAGTCAACCTGCGTTTGGGAGAACAGGTAAGAATCATAATCGCTAAGGTTAAGACATAAGGAACGGCATTGAAGAGGTAATAACCCCAATCGATTCCTACCGATTGTAAGGCAGGACCAAAAGACTGCGCCCCGCCAAACAATAGCGAAGCATAAAGACACTGAACTGGATTCCAACGGGCAAAAATTACCAGTGCCACGGCGATTAGTCCTTGACCGCTAGAAATTCTCTCTGTCCAAACACCAGGATAGTAAAGAGACAAGGCAGCACCGCCAATTCCCGCCAGAAAACTGCCGACAGTAATACTCAGCATTCTGACTTTAAACACCGAGATTCCCATTGCCCTGGCAGCATTGGGATTGTCGCCTACAGCACGAACGTATAAGCCCCAGCGAGTAGACTTGAAAAACCACGGCATTAAAAAAGCGATCGCGATACCTAAAATAAATAACGGACTGATTTTTAATGCTGCTTGAACTTGAGTCAGGTTACTCCAATTGCCCAAGTCGATCGTCGGAAGTTGAGGGGCTGCGGGTTTAATAAAAGGTTTGCCCAAGAAAAAAGCCACCCCGCTACCAAAAATAATCATGGCAATGCCTACTGCCACATCATTAACTCTCGGTTGTTGGGAGAGCCAACCGTGAATTATGCCTAGAGCCATTCCTGCCAATCCCGCACACAGTACCCCCAACCAAGGAGAGCCTGTTAGATAGGAAATAGCATAGGAACTCATCGCCCCAGTTAATAAGGTCCCTTCCAATCCCAAGTTAATTTTACCACTCTTTTCTGTCAGGCATTCCCCTAAGCTGACGAACAAAAAGGGAACACTCCCCCTAAATGTTCCTGCAATAATGCCTAACGGTACTCCCCACCAACCTAATGCTTGTGCCATGATTAATTATCAATTATTAATTATTGTTTACTCAGCAGTGTTTCTCGTTCTTGGAAGAAAGCAAAACGCCCGTAAAGAGAATCGCCATACAAGACCATCAAGAACACTAAACCTTGGAAAACCAGAACTGTAGCATCGGGCAGATCGTGCGATCGCTGGAGAATGCCACCGCTAGCCAAAATTCCTCCCAGCAAAGTTGCTACCAATGCTGCTGCCAAGGGATTATGACGAGCAACAAAAGCGACTAAAATACCGCCATAGCCGTAACCCACATTGAGAGATTCATTTGCCACGCCCTGAACTGCTGCCACCTCCACCATGCCAGCCAAACCAGCACAAGAACCTGCTAAAAAACAGATGATAATAGTCAATTTACCGACCCGGAGACCTGCTAGCTGTGCAGCGCGAACATTTCCTCCAGCAGTGCGGGCAGCAAAACCAAAGGTGGTGCGCTCAATTAAGATATATGCCACGATACAGGCAACCAGCCCATAGATTAAGCCATAGTGAATACGAGTACCAGGTATATCCCCCAAGCGGTTAATTTCGGCAATGGGAAAAGTTGACGGCTTATTCAGAGAACTCGGATCGCGCATCGACCCTCCTACCAAATGATTGAGTAGGGCGATCGCAATATAGTTTAAGAGCAAACTGCTAATAGTTTCGTTCACTGCTCGATAGTGACGCAAGACTCCCGCGATCGCAATCCAAATTCCACCAAACAGCATTCCTCCCATCGCCATAGCAATCTGAATGAGCATCGGAGGCAGAGATTCACCTAAAGTAAGCCCGACGATAATCGCACCTAATCCCCCCATGACTAATGCACCTTCATTGCCAATGATTACCAATCCCAAACGGGCTGGAAGGACAGTACACAAGGAACTCAGCATCAAAGGCGAAGCTTGAATAAATGTTCTTTGCCAAGCACTCCATCCGCCAAAGGCTGCCTTATAAATTGAGCCATAAACCTCCAGGGGATTTGCGCCCACTACGGCACAAAAAAATCCAAAGATAACCAGTGCTGCCAAGACTGCACCCACTGGAATACAAATTGCTTCTAGACTTTTACGCCAGTTATATTGATCGATCATTTAAACACTTCCTTGCACCCCGTCCACTAGCCAGTCTGTCGTCTCTAGCTCGACCGCGGTCTGTTCGTAAGTTTTGCCATCTGGAAGAATAACTTGTCCCTCATTGTCTTTTAGCGTTCCCATATAAATTACCATTGAGGCATCGGCAAACTTTTCTTTAACAGCTTCTGCATCTGCTTTTGCCTCTTCGCTAACTGCTGGCCCATAGGGTGATAGTTTCCAGAAATTTTCTGAAAGACCGCCTCGGACTATATGAGGAATGTCGCCGTCCATCAGGGTTTGACCCTCTTTGACCCAATTAGCATACTGAGTATAGATGCTTTTCCAATCCCATTCTGCTCCAGTTAGATAGGCTTCGGGAGCTAATGCGGACTGGTCTGTATGGTATCCCGTACAGTAGACCCCTCGTTTAGCAGCAGTTTCGATGACTACTTTAGGACTATCTACATGGCAGGTAATAACATCAGCACCTTGATTAACCATACTGTCAACTGCTTCTGCTTCTTTTACAGGGGCAGCCCAATCTCCTGTAAACACGACTTGGGTAATAATGTCAGGGTTAACGCTTTTTGCACCTAAAGTGTAGCCATTAATGTTGCGTAAAACTTGGGAAATTGGTTTAGCAGCGACAAATCCTAATTTTTCACTTTGAGTATTGTGGGCAGCAACAATTCCCGCTAGATACTGAGCCTCATCGATATAGCCAAAGTAACTGCCGACGTTTTCTGGCATTCCCTCTTCATAAAGTCCTCCAGCATGGAAAAACTGCACGTCGGGAAACTCCTTAGCTATTTCGAGAATATGGGGGTCGAAGTAACCAAAGGAGGTAGGAAACAATACTTTTGCCCCATCTATTTCGATCATCTCTCGCATTGTCTCCTGCACCGCTTGGGTTTCGGGAACGTTAGCCTGTTCGACCACTTTAAACCCAGTCAGTTCGGCAACTGCTGCTGCACCTTCAGCATGGGATTGGTTATAGCCAAAATCATCTTTAGAACCGACATAGATAAAGCCGATAACGAGGGGTTCATTTTCTGAGGTTTGTCCCTCTCCCGATTGACTGCTGCATCCAGTGCCAAATTTCGAGGTTAGACCAAAGGCTGTGGTGGCTAAGATACCTCTGACGATCTGACGACGGGATAATTTTAGTTTCTCGGTCATTCTGATTGCTCCGTTAGATTTAAACACTTACTCTGTTCTGGGTTTTCGTTTCGCCTCCTAAATCTCTATCGATCAATAAAGCTTGGATAATTTGTTCGCTCGTTGTTGTCCAACCCACAATTCCGCCTTGAGCGCGAATCATCTCTAGGGTAGATTGTTTAAATTCAGGAAAATAACTGGCGGTGGCATCTTCAACTAACAAACATTCGTAACCGCGATCGTTTGCTTCGCGCATGGTTGTCTGAACGCAAACCTCAGTCGTCACTCCAGTAACGATTAGGTGAGTTATACCTTTTTTTTGTAGCTGAGATTCTAGACTGGTTTGATAAAATGCACCTTTACCTGGTTTAGCAATGACTATCTCATTGGGGAGAGGTTGCAATTCAGAGATAATATCATTACCTGGTTCACCCAAAATCAATATTCGCCCCATAGCACCCATATTGCCTATTTTTAGCTTACTTTTTCCGCGCTGTAGCTTTGATGGTGGACAATCAGATAGATCCCTTTGATGACCCTCTACCGTATGAAAAATTGGTAAAGCGCGATCGCGAAATGTATCTAAGATCTCTTTGACAGTTGGCACAATCTTCTGAAGTTGGCTAATCTCATTCCCCAAAGCCTCTGCGAACCCCCCTGATTCTAAAAAATCTCGCTGCATATCAATAATTACTAACGCCACGCGATTGAGGCTGGGTATTTCATATTCGTACGGTTGGGCTGGGATTAAGACCATAGCTTAATTTATTACTTATTACTTCCCTATTTCCTTACATAGAACTAATATCCCGCCATGCGCCGGCCAATAGTGTTGATGTCTGCCTCCGCAGCCACACCTTCATAAACCAGTTTTCCTTCCCTAATAGCAACCAGGCGATCGCACAGCTTAAGAAGTTCGTCTAAGTCTTCACTGACAAGCAGTACCGCTACGCCTCGGTTTCTGGCTTTCACAATTGAGCGATGAATAAAATCTACCGAACTAAAATCCAGACCAAAGCAGGGATTAGCAGCAATTAATAACTCAATTTTCTTGGAAGATAATTCTCTGGCTAATACGGCACGCTGGACGTTTCCCCCAGAAAGATTGGCGATGGGAGTTTCTGGAGATGGAGTATTTACGGAGAAGGTTTTGATTAAGCTTTTAGCAGCCTGGCGAATAGCTTTTAAATTTAAAAATCCCTTTTGAGACTGGGGAGAGCGATCGAAGGTTCGCAGTGCCATATTTTCGGCGACGCTCATATTAGAAACGCAGGCGTTTTGTAATAGTTCTTCTGGTAGAGAAAACACCTGATGGTGAAACATTTCTTCGCGAGTTGCCCGATAGGTTTCACCGTTGACAAATATTTCTCCAGAGGTAGCCGAACGTTGACCCGATAATACTTCCACTAATTCTTTTTGCCCATTTCCCGATACTCCCGCAATCCCAACAATTTCACTGCTATTTACTTTGAGGTTTACGCCTTTTACTGCTGGAAGTCCATTATCTCGATCAACGCAAATATTTTTAATTTCTAAAACTGTTTGACCAGTAGAAGTTTCCATTTTTTCTATTTGTTCCAACTCCTGCTTTTCCCCCATCATCATTTGCGCCAAGTCAAAGATATTTAAATCTCTAACTAAGCCAGTTCCCGCTAATTTCCCTTTACGCAATACGGTAACTTCATCGCAGAAAGCCATTACTTCTCGGAACTTATGGCTAATTAGCAAAATACTCAAATTGCCAGCAACTACTTCTTCTCGTAGCAAACCTAACACCTCGTCTGCTTCTTGAGGAGTCAATACTGAAGTAGGCTCGTCTAAAATTAAAATGCGACTCTGAAGATAAATCTGTTTGAGAATTTCTAGTTTTTGCTTTTGTCCCGCAGCTAATTGAGCCACAGGAACATTTAACGGCACTTTCAACGGTGAAGCTGCCATAAATTCCGTTAAATTCTTAGACTCTCGTTTCCAGTCAATCAATTGAGTCTTATCGTAACGGGAGAGTACCAAGTTCTCCGCTACGGTCATGGCAGGTATAGACGTGAAGTGCTGATAAACCATACCAATGCCGTATTTATGAGCATTGCGGGGACTATCAATTTGACGAGAGCACTTATCAATAACTACTTCACCTCCACTAGGCTGATAAAAACCCATAATGCACTTAACCAAAGTGCTTTTACCTGCCCCGTTTTCCCCTAGTAATGCATGGACAGTTCCTGGTTTGATTTTTAAGGTAACGTCATCTAGAGCCACAAAACTACCAAACCGCTTGGACATATTGACCGCTTCTAATGCTGGCGGCATCTTGGCGGTGGTCTGATTGTTAGCAGTCATTGCTTCCATTGAATCACCTTGATTAATAGCTGTAATCCGATAGGCTTAGATTGACAGAATCAAGCTAAAAATTATGTATTTAAAATTACAAAAATGGACACTTCAGCAATGCGAAATAGTAAGCCTGTTTTGCCTGATCCTGCTTTAAATTCCTCAATCGAGCAACGTAGTTGCTCCGACAGCACGCGCTGGCGACGCGCTCCAGCGCGTGCTGATTAATTCATTTTTCGGCTCTGTTATTAATGCGTTTAATTATAGTCGTTAGTATCGTATGGCAGACTGTCCGTAATCTTTTGGCTGCCTTGGATACAGAAGGCAGCCATGAGGGTGTAACGAATGGAATCTTTGTGTTGGCGTAAAAGACAAGGAGTTTCGCGATTCTGCTCGATGACGATAAGTTTTGACGATTTACCCTCAAACAAATTAGTTGACAAACTAACAGCGCGAATACGTTTTAGCTTTTCTATTTCAGTTAGAAAGCTGCCCAACCCCACTGCTCCTGGGTCAGTCTTAAGAAAGGCAAAGTCTGACATTTTTATTTTCCGTTTTTGCCGTAGAGAGGAGAACATCAATTTGTTCGGTCAACTCTGGGGTAAGTTTATCTAGAATTTGCTCTTCAAAATCAGTTTCGTAGAAGAGCGATCGCGCTGTTGATTAAGCGTTCTACTTGAAGTTTGGTTGGTGGCTCTAACTCTTGGGGTAATAGCGTCCAATTCTCTATGAGTTCTTCTGTATCCTAATTTGATGGCGAGGGACGTTGCAACGCGGAGCAGCTTGTCCAATCGCCATGTTGGTTTAACCATTTATCTCCTTTGATTGTCAAAACTCAGCAGAGGAGAATCGATAACATTAAAAGTTCATCATAAATGCAGATTTAAAACTACCTGTCAAATGCCACTAAAAAGATACATTTAGAAAACTTATCAATTAGTCAAAAAATAGGATGGAGAAAAGAAGAGTAGAGCGCAAGCTATAAAGCATACACAGAGAAGGTTTCAGCTAAAAATTGCACTTCGTGCACGCGATGCGCAGCGAGTTCTTTAGAAAACCCTATATTAGACCTCTTGCACGAATCCAGAAAAAATGAGAGAAGTAGGGAAAAGAGCTTTTAAAGAGAATGACCTACAAACAAATCAAAAATTTGAGAGAGCAAGAATTTAAACGCTTGTGTGGGGTCAAACCAGAACTGTTCAAAAAAATGGTAGAAGTATTAAAAGAAAAATCACCAAAAGGTAGACCCAGAGGTGGACAAGCAAAACTGAGTTTTGAAGATCAGTTGCTAATCACATTGGAGTATTGGCGTGAATATCGTACTTATTTTCATATTGCTCAGTCCTGGGGAGTGCATGAATCGACAGTTTGTAGAACAGTTCACCGAGTAGAAGATCGATTAATCAAGTCCAACAAATTTAGCCTACCAGGGAAAAAATCACTTTCCAACACTCAAACAGAGTGGTCAGTAATAGTAATAGATGTAGCCGAGAGTCCCATCGAACGTCCTAAAAAAAACAGCGAAGTTACTACAGTGGAAAAAAGAAAAAGCACACTTTAAAATCTCAAATAGTAATTGAGCCTGATAGTCTGAAAGTAATTTGTACAGCCCATGGGAAAGGAAAAGAACATGATTTTCAACTCTTTAAGAGTAGCAAACTCAAGCCCATAGAATCGATAGAAATCATGGCAGATAAAGGATACCAAGGAATCAAAAAGATTCATAGGTTAAGTTATACTCCAATGAAAAAATCTAAAAAGAAATCTCTGACTTCAAAGGAAAAAGAATATAATCGAGAGCTTGCCAAGCAAAGAATATATGTAGAACACGTCATCCGTTGCTTAAAGATTTTTCGGATTTTAGCACAACCATATCGTAATCGACGACGACGATTTGGATTGCGTTTTAATTTAATTTCAGGCTTGTACAATAGCGGACTAGATTTAGCGATCGCCTGATTCATGCAAGAGGTCTATTGCTGTCTCAACGCCTAGTTGTTCTGTCGATAATTGGCTTAAATTTTTGCGGTCGAGTTTTTTTTAGCTTCAGAATCAAAAAAAGCGATCGCATTGAGAGTAAGAAAAATGTCACAAATAAAAAGTGTCTACTAATTATACGACTATCTTTAAAAGAAGATTAGATGAAATGTTAAGTATAAGAAAATTTTCTGAAATTAAGACAAATTCTACTAGGTTAAAATGATTGCATAAAATATTTCATTTTTTATACAACCATATTTTTAAATATTTTTTATTGTTTAACTGGTGTCTATGAGTAAGTATTCAGGTATCAAAAAGAGATAAATAGTTGCAACCGAGAAGAAAACTGGGTAATGTAACGATAGGATGAGCCAAAAACCAGAGTTGAACAATCAAGAGCAGTTAAACCAGTTGTCAAAAAAAGAACTGGTACAAATAATATTGGCTCAACAAAAAATT
>DATNPK010000037.1 GCA_036703275.1 Coleofasciculaceae cyanobacterium
TCTTTCCACTGTAGTATTTTTTCTGTTTTTTCAAGTCCGTTCAATCGGAGTTTCTGTTACATCAATTACAATTACTTCTAGCTCCTGATTTGATTTTAATAACTGTTTTTTACCTGGTAAAGCAAATTCTGGTGAACGGACAAAATGTTTTCTATTTGGCGAATTATTCGATAAGCTGTAGACTCGTTTACGCCCCAGCTTTGACCTATATCAAAGTAAGTTCTATACTCTCTCAGATATTCTAGACTCATCAATACTTAATTTTCTCAACTTAATTTAGAGGGTCTTCCTGTTTTGGTCTTGATTTTCTCATGGTTTTCTACTATTTTAAGCATTTGAGAAAATGTCTCTTTTTTAACTCCACATAAGCGTTTGAACTTTTCTGGGGTCAAGTTTTTTATTTTTTCGTAGGTCATCTTTTTTCTTGTTTACTGACCTATTTATCTCTTTTTTATCATACTTTTGCAAGAGGTCTAATCTATATTTTTAGATCGGGAGAAAAGTCCGATGCAGAAGGATTTAGCTCAGATCCACAACAGACCAAAGGAGGCATCAAACGACAAATAACCTGTTGTAAAACCATTGCTGTCCAGTCAATATCGGCTTGAGTCGTATCTCTACCCAGAGTTAAGCGAATTCCTCTTTTAGCTGCTGGCTCGTCGTAACCCATTGCCGATAGAATCGGACTAGGGCTTAATTTACCACTGTGACAAGCTGAACCTGCACTGATGCCAATTCCCGCTAGGTTTAATTGCCTGACAATAGTTTTTCCCGTTATGTCTTTTGCTTGGTTAGCAAAGCGATCGCTCAAAATAAAGCTGACATGATGGGGCAAACGGTAGATTCTGTCTCCTGTGGGTTCTAAACAAAGATAATTGGCTAGTAGGTCAAAAAGGCGATCGCGCAATCCAATGAGACGAAAAGCTTCAGTTTTCATTTCGACTGCTGCTAGTTCACAGGCAATTCCCAAGGCGGCGATCGCAGGAAGTGCTTGTGTGCCTGAACGAGTATTAGCTTCTTGTCCACCACCACCAAGCAAAGGTACGAGCTTAATTCCATCGCGAATATATAAAGCACCTGCCCCTTGGATTCCGTATATTTTGTGGGCAGAAAGAGATAATAAATCTACCCCAAGCTGATGCACATCAATCGGTAAGCGTCCAGCTACCTGCACCGCATCGGTATGAAATAAAGCACCATGTTCCTTGGTTATTTTTGCCAGTCTTTCTATTGGTTGCAGGGTACCTACTTCGCTCTGTCCATAGATGATGGACACTAGAACAGTATTCGCTTGCAAAGAAGTTTGTAAATCTAGAGGATTAATTCTACCATAGCGATTAACGGGTAGTTTCGTTACCTGCCAACCCCACTGTTCTAAAAGTTGTACTGGTTGATTGATAGCAGAATGTTCGACGCAAGAAATAATAATATGTTGCGGAGTTCGATATTGTCTGGCAACCCCTAAAATGGCTAAATTATTAGCTTCAGTACCACCAGAAGTAAACACGACAGACTCAGGATTGAGAGCGTTAAGTAAGCCAGCTACCTGCATTCTGGCTGTTTCTAAAACCATTGCCGATCTTTGTCCCCAATCGTGAAGGCTAGAAGGATTTCCCCAGGATTGGTGAAATATCGCCTGGGCTGCTGCGATCGCTTCTAGGCGGGGTTTGGTCGTTGCACTATTATCTAAATAAATTTGCATACAGTTGATCTTTACAAACTCTCAATCTTATGGAAATTGAATTTGGCTAGCTTTATTCTTACTTATAATCTCATTTTCCCTTGTTACAGTAATTTTAGGCTATTTAAAATGATATATTTCTAACGCAGCACAGAATTTTGAGATAAATCTTCGGTAAATTAAAATCGCCATAGTTGATGTTACTAGTTTTTTCGCCAACGTTCTCTTCAAAGAATTACTGCAATTACTGCAAAATACTAAATTCTTGTCGCAAAATATAATAGAGCAATCAATGGAGTCAGGAAAATGCTGTCATATGCCTTAGCGATCGCCGTAGCCACGAGTAGTTTAGTGCTATTTTCGACCGCTTTTTTGATGTCGGATATTCATCGTAAAGACGACTTTCTTTGGAGTGGAGTAGGATTATTATATGCTTTAGTATTGTGGTATTGCGCCCACAACATTACAGGAGCAGTACTGCTAGGACAAGCTGCTGCTACGGTCTTGTTAGTTTCATATAGTTGGCAAACTATCAACTTAAGAAAGGCGATCGCTAATCCAGCTAAAGTAGTCGAAACTAATAAATTCTCGGTCTTACAAAGTATCAACGGTTTATTAAAGCGTAATCAGCCTCAAGTTCAACCAGCAGTTACCGCTGTTACAACTGCCAATCCACCAAAGGTAACAGAACAAGAAATAGCAATTCCTGATGCTACACCAGAATCCGATCGAACCGTAGCTCAGACACAAGAAATATCTTCGACTAATGATGTTAATACTCTCGGTGCAGATCGAAAACCAATTAAAAATTCGCAGGCTGAGACAAAAAACATCAATAATTCTGAAGCAGCAGTAAAAGACACATTAACTACAAAAGATAAGCCTGTCAATCAGCCAGCCAAAGAAACTCAACCTCAAAACTTGCAACCATCAAAACCTTCTGAATTAGCTGACACAGAACAAACAAAGCCAACGAAACCCGCAATAGTTATTCAAGACAAGAGGATCGATCGATCTCCAAATACGGTAGAAAACACTGAAACAAACTCGGCTTTGCCAAGTGAACCCGAAGTCAAAACTGAAGGCTCGTTAGACAATCGACAACAAGCTAACATACCCAACATAGATATCCAGTCAGAATCAGAGACAATTTCTCCCGAAACGTCAGAATCAGCAAAGGCAAAGGCATCACCTCTCGACTCTTTAGAAACAGTAGAAGTTGCTGAAGTATTAGAAGCAAACCCAGAAGATACATCCTTTAATCGAGAATCGGATCGATCTAACATTATCGAAGTAACTACTACAGAAATTAATATTACTTCTGAAGTTAAGAAAATCGATCGCAATCAAAAAGAGAATTCTGAGTTTAAAGAAGAATAAAATTTATCAGCTGGGGATTTTTCAAGTTATAACTACAGTCAAACTCAGCTTGGTTCACTCTATAGTGTCTAGGTAGTGTTTAGGCGGGATTCGTCCACCTCAATTATTTTTATGACCTAAAAGCATTGATATCGACGGCTTTTATTAGCTAGTAATAATTGAAACCCAGTTTGTCGACGAAACTCTTGCCAAATAGCTTCACCAGCTGCCAACTTTAAATATTTTTCTGGATTAAGATCGATGGCTTTTTCTAAATTAATTACTGCCCAGTTAGTGTTTTTTAATAAAGCATAACAACAGGCTTGTTGGTAATAGGCTGTTTCTGATTTGGGATCTAAATTTAATGCTTGCTGATAATACTCAATCGCCTCAGTAAACTGCTCTAATTGCTGTAAAACTACTCCTTTTTGATGCCAAGCCCAATAATCATTCGGTTCAATATTTAAAGCCCGATCGTAGCTTTGTAGCGCCAGCTGTAATTTACCCCAGTATTGCTGTGCTTCTCCCCGACGATAATAAGACCAAAAATCATCTGGACGTAATTCTAAAGCTTGGTTGTAATAAGATATTGCCTGTTCATATTCTCCTAGCTTGCGCCATGCCTCTCCAATACGATAGGTTGCCCAATAATCTTGAGGATGAACTGTTAAAGCCCGATTAAAACAGGCGATCGCCTGATAATATTGACTGAACTCGGTAAAGTGTATACAGCCCTGTTCATACCATGACCAGTAATTATCAGGCTCAATTGTGGAGGCTTGGCTATAGCTATCTATAGCTTCTAAATAATAGCCCAAAGCTTCTAAGACAACACCTTTGCGATACCATGTCCAGTAGTCAGAGGGTTGATAGTTTAAAGCCCGTTCATAACTGGTTAGTGCCTCTTGATAGTAACCTTCTGCACGAAGCTTATTACCTCTTTGATACCACTCGCGATAGCTATCTGGACGACATTCTAAGAACTGATACATTTGATTAAAAGTTGAACTTGAATTCTGATGCTAAAAAGCGACTTACTTATATATAAACGTAATGGCGAAACAATAATACCAAAAAAGTTAGGAATCGATGACCGAAATTTGGCGATCGCTACTGAAATTATTGATTGTTTCCAAGATTGTTTGGGTAGATCCCAAGGGGAATTAGATCGGCAACTATTGGAATTAGAAGGAAATAGTCCAGATTACCGGATCAAGAGAGGACTGGCTCACATATTACGTAACACTTTCTCTACCTTTGAAATTATCAGTCCACTTGAGCCTTTGATGCTCAGGCAAAAAGTTTTTTCTGAAGCAGCTAAAACTTTGGCATTACCCAACCAACGTAATGATACATTAGAAACTGTTTCTTATACCTTGAGCGATATATTGAAACGTCGCGTATCCCGCAGCGAAATTGAAGCAGGACTATATGCAGACCTACAAGAAAATCGTATTTTTACTCAGTTTGAGGCACCTGTACCTGAATCTCTACTGCATCGTTATAATTTGTCTCAGGTACAAGGAGTTTTTTACCGTGCCAGTAGCGTCGTTATTAATGCCCATCGTAACGATCCTGGAGAATATAAGCTATTATTTCGCTATATTAAATTATTTCAGCTCATGGCATACATTGAAGGGGATGCCGATACAGGTTTTACCTTAACTATGGATGGTCCAGCTAGCCTCTTTAAAGCCAGCACCCGTTATGGCTTGGCCCTGGCAAAAATGATTCCCGCCTTGCTTCACGTTACCAAATGGAGTCTCCAGGCGAAACTACAAAACCGCGAGCAGTATTCGGGAAATATTAAACCAGGTAAGTTTGTTTTGACAAGCGATCGTTGCGGGCTTGTTTCTCATTATTCCCCAGGAAAACCCTACGACAGTATGCTAGAGGCTTCCTTTGCTAAAAGTTGGGCAAAAGCAAAAACTGAATGGCGATTAGAAAGAGAAGTAGATTTAATTCCTCTTCCTGGTAGCGTCATGATTCCTGACTTTCGTTTAGTACATCCCGACGGTAGAGAGTTTCTATTAGAAATTGTAGGCTACTGGCGACCAGAATACTTGCAGAAGAAATTTTATCAAGTTCGCAATGGCGATACAGACAATTTGATTCTCGCTGTTTCTGAAAGATTAAATTTAGAAAAAGCAGGAGTTAAATTTACCGACTTGCCCAATAAATTAATTTGGTTCAAAAATAAATTGAATTCTACAGCCGTATTGGAGATATTGGATAATTAGATATCAAGTAAACTTTAAATGCAAAAACCCCTGCGATCGTTTTCATGATCGCGGGGGTTACAATACTTCTCAGTTAAGCCTTTTTATTGATTGGCTAATAGCTTTTAGCTGTATTACATAAACTTTACCTGTTCAAAACTTCTTGTTGAACAAGGTTGAACTACTTTGTTTTAGATAAAAGAACCTGGCACTGAGCTATTTTCCCAGGAGGCTACCCTCCAAGTATCTTGGCCGCTACAGCGTTTCACAATCGAGTTCGGGATGGAGTCGAAGTGGGACCACTGCGCTACAAGCACCAGGAATGCTGGCGGTTCG
>DATNPK010000038.1 GCA_036703275.1 Coleofasciculaceae cyanobacterium
CTTTTTTTGACAACTGGTTTAACTGCTCTTGATTGTTCAACTCTGGTTTTTGGCTCATCCTATCGTTACATTACCCAGTTTTCTTCTCGGTTGCAACTATTTATCTCTTTTTGATACCTGAATACTTACGAAATTCTTTTATATATAGTTTCATTAGGTGGTTTTTAAAGTTAGGTCTTTTTGAACTTCAAACCCCAAAACAACCACGCTCTGACTGGATCTTTATCCTCGATACTACTTTTGATCATAGCCCTAAAAAGTGTTTTCTAATTCTTGGTCTTCCTTATCAACAATGATGGTTACAAAAGCACAATTCTGTTGTAATGACCCTTTATACCTATCCAAAGCTAACCGACGCGAAAAGAGATGTGGAATTGATTAGATTGTGGATTTCCCAAAAGTCCCTAACTACTCAAAAGACTTATATTACTATCAGTAGGCAATTCCTCACCTTTGTGGGAAAAGATTTACAAGAGGTGAAGCTGGAAGATATTTTGTTGTGGTTGGAATCGTTTCAACTGCGCGGTAAAAGTCAGAATACGATTAACAATAAATTGGCTGCTATTAAGTCTTTGTTTAGCTTTGGGGTGAAAACTGGCTATTTGTTCGCTAATCCCGCATCAATGATTAAGACTACCAAGGCTAAAGATGCCTTGAATGAAAGGATTTTACAAGCTGAAGAGGTTAAAAACTTAATTAATGCAGCTACCAATGAACGCGATCGCGCTATTCTCATTCTTTTATATATCTTGGGCTTGAGAATATCTGAGCTAGTAGGTTTGAATTGGTCGGATTTTCAACCGACCTCCGAAGCGATCGCTGTAACCATATTCGGTAAGGGTCATAAAACTAGAACTTTGTTAATAGGTAATCAGTTATGGTCGGAACTCCAGCAGCTGACTAAAAGTGATCGAACTGAAGCTGTGTTTTTATCGAGGTTTGGCAATCGGTTAGACCGTCATGCGATCCATCGGTTAATTAAGAAAGCAGTAGAGAAAGCAGGGATTAACCCCCATACTTCCGCTCACTGGCTGCGTCATGCCCATGCTTGTCATAGTTTGAATAATGGTGCAGGAATCGATCTGTTGATGAAGTCTCTAGGGCATAGTTCACTAGCGGTAACTTCGAGATACCTTCATGTGCAACCATCGGAGTGTACGAGTAAGTTTATCGATTTGGATTGAGGGTGCGATCGCCCCGTCAGATGAAAGGGCATCAGCACATTGATTGCGACATTCTCACGAAGCGTCATCGCCTAGAAGCTGGATGTAATTTTAGCGTGAGGGATGCTGGGGTTTCGCGACTCTTATCCAATCATGCTGGTGAGGTTGTTACAGCAGAGTCTTGGTCATGCGAGTGTGACTACTACCGAGAGGTATCTGCATATCAGTCCTGACGCTGGTAGTAGTCAGTTTATTGAGTTTTAATGGTTTGGTTTTGTGTAGTCTCGAAATTAGACTGTGTTGCAGCTTTAATTAATGGCAAGATACTCTCGATAAAGTCTGAATCTGAAAGCTGTTTTTTTTCATCTTTAACCATGTTATAACGCTCCAGTTTTAGTGTTTCTAATATGCGCGGATTGTTCAGACAATATGTTTCTACGCCAAAAAAGTTAATCGAAGATAGCTCCGATTGGTTAGCACCAGCCCAATCAATTGTTTCCCATCCGATCCAGACAAAATGTAATACTGTTTTTTGGTAGTAATAAGTCAATATAGCTCTAGGGTAATGTTCATTTTCTGATAATCCACAGTAAGTTTCGTAGTACCTCCAATTGCTGTTCTTTTTAAGCGAACCTCTAATATATTTATTTTTAGTTTTGACGCAAGCAGAATTAACAACCGAACCTTCAAGGTCGTTAAGTCCAACTGCGATCGCTATATGGCAATAACCATCATTTAGTTCATGATTGTACCAATACCCCAATATTAAAGATCTAACATTAGGAAATAAAGAAGTTTTTCTATTGATGGCGCGTAATAGTTTGGTCAATACGCCTTCTGATGTTGGAGTTTTGGGTATATATTTAGTAATTTTAGTACTGTTAAGAGAAGGAGCAATAAGCTCGATGTAATACCTTTCTTTTTCGCCAAGTTTGTCTTCAGAAAAATGATTAAAGTAAATATAAAATCTTCTATCTTTTCTATCTCTTCTGATAAGTTGTTTATGTCGATGATGACCATTCCATCTAGACTTAATATTTTTACTTTTTCCTACATATAGAACAAAGTATGTTTGGTCTGCAACTATATATATTCCAGAATACTCAGGTAATAATTCCTTATTTCTTAGAAAAACTTTCTTCCAAGTTCTCCAGTCATCTTTATCCATAAATCAATTTCAAGAGCTATGTTACTTACATATAACACTTTTACGACTCTTTACTTAAAGAAAAGCGATCGCCCTTACTTCTCACCCCTAATATCCAGCGTCACCTCAGCAGTAATCGCTCGCTCGTTCTGTCCGAGTATCTTCACCCGTCTTACCTTGCCCCGATAAGGAAAATAAACGCTCTCTTGCTTATCCAGTTCATCATCAACTGTATCTAACTGAGTCTGTAGTGAATTAACTTGCTCCTGCTGCTTCTGCATTGAGTTTGTTCTTCGGTAGCTGGTGCAGTGGCTATTACATCGGTATTGTTGGCATTGACAAAGGCGATCGCACTAATGCCTAAAAGTAAGTATCCCAATAGATTATAAGTTCTCTTCATCACAGTTCACCGTTAGTGGTCTTCTGCTTTTGTCTTAGTCTATTGGGTAGGGTTTTAGTGCGCTCGCAGCGATCGCTGTCTATTATCAATCGATATTCTTGAAGATTCAGTCGGTCGGCTTTTGGGTGAGAGTATTCTTACCCAAAACGCGACCGGTGAGATCGCGAATGGTGAGACACTAAGTGACTACGGATTAGCAGCCAAGCAGTCGCGTTTATTCGGATTAAACTTTAGTTAGATGAAAAGCGAAATCGTTTCATGATAAATTCACACTCAAGTCAAAAAACAAATTACTCAAATATTTAACATGAGCGAACACATTGAAATAGCAGAGACTTTTAAAGATGCTGGAACTCGCCCGATTGCTCAAAGCCCTGATTATTTGAGTACCAGAGCGAAGTGAACAAGAGCGATCTGCCAACAATTCTCAATCTGAAACTCCTTTTACATGAGATTTGAAAGCTATGAAAGATTTTAAAAATAGATAAAATTAGTACCAAGTTGTAAATATTCTCTTTAAATACTTTTAAAACCTTGCTCTAGACAGCACTATCCTGATTTCGACAGTTCCAACTGCATATTGCTCTTTAAGATATTATGCGTTGCGAAGCTATGCCGTAGGCAACACGAAGTTAGTCTCAGAGCGGATAAGCGGAGCAGCGGACGCGATATGCGGAGCGGTATCCTTTAGGACGTAAGGAGGAAGCGACGTAAGGAGCTAATCATGCACGGGCTAATCATGCACGGGCGGTCTTGGGCTTTGCAAGGCGCGTTTTGCGAGTCCGTGCATGATTAGAAGTTCGCGTCACAGTCCGTTGCGGGGGTTCCCAAGGCAGCGCGTTGTGGAGGTTCCCTCCGTTGAAGCGACTGCCGCCCCGTTATAGGAACTGTCGAGGTTGGATAAGAATATTCTTACAAGGCGCGTTTTGAGTGGGAAGCTTCCCACTCAAAAGCCGCCGCCCAAAAGCCGCCGCCCGAGTATAGCGATATCCGGCGTTGCACAACGAATAGATGAGCAACTAAAAAATAGGCATAGTCCAATGTTTGAGGTAATAAGTTAAAAGTCGAATTGAAGCTTCCAGCATCTCAATCGATTTTGAGTAACAAAACGTTTTGCGATGTAGACGAGCAAGGTAATGACGTAATCGTGAATTTTCTCCTTCGACTCTGGTCATGGCTGTTTTGCTAACTAAATGATCGCAATCGTTAATGAAACAAGGATATACAGGATAACCATCCGTGATATACAAAAAGCAACACCAGCCTCGGACAACCCACCACAAATTACGAAAAGTCTTTTGCGAGCGATCGCCAATAACCCATTTTAAGACACCTGAAGAAGTGAGAATTTACTGCTGTCTAGAGCCATATGCCCTAAAGGATATGCGAAGCGGTATGCTAAAGCCCTAAAGGATTAGCTTCGCGTCACACTAGCTCCGCGTCGTCCTTTAGGAAATTTGGTTGTCTTGGCAAGCATTCCCTTGCGCCTATCGGCGACGCGGGGTCTTGCCGCTTTTTTTGAACCCACAAATGTTTGTCCTAAAGGATAAGCTACGCAAATAATTCATCAATTTGTGCTGTTTCAGGTATTTCGTAGTTTTCTTCTGGTATTTGAAACGCAGCTTGTTTCACCCAGTTGATAACGGTATTGTGACAGATTCCTGTGGAGCGTTCAATTCCCCTAAATCCCATTCCATTGCAATATAATGTCAGACAATGTTTCTTTGCCTCTTGTGAATAACCTCTCTGGTCATAAGTATCTATAAACTGCCGATCGCAGTTACGGCAAAGATAATTTGGTAACGAACGATTTAAAAGAATCAGTACACCGTAAATTATCTATTTGGTCAGTAATCTCGAATATTTAATTACTTAAGCCTTGCTGTACTAAATTAATCCAGGTCCTTTGTGTCGCCAGTCGTGTTCCATGGTCAATTTACCTTTTTCATCTTCTGACAACTCTTGAAGTTCACGACGACGTTGAGCCTTAAGCTCAAGCTCTTTTTGTCTTAAATCTCCAGGTTCACAAATGTAGGCTTCTGTCTCCACTGCATAGTTATTAAGCAGCCCTTCAGTGTCAACAGTGTAGCCATCTCGGTTGTGAATATGTTCTTTATCGCCAGGATCGTCATGGTCAACATGACCAAAATGCTTACCCTCTCTCTTCGCCCTAGCTACTGATTCGGATGGGACAATATGCGGGTCGTAATGCGGAATACTCGAATTGGAATCACTTTTAGCTTTCATCGATTCCTCCTTGCTGTTTCTAGCAACAAAATGAGGTTACTTAACCTTATTCTAGCTCTGATTTACTCTCAAAATTGCTCGATAATTACAAGTCTTTAAACATCGAAATCCATCTGTTCAATGAGCGAGCGCCACTTTGAGTTCTAGAACACTGGAGAGCCAAAGACTTTCAGGCTTAGAGTAATTATCTGAACACTTGCTACTCAAATGCCAATTAGTGCGATTTTCATCAAAGTTCAACAATAAGTTAGTTAGATAATAATTCTGAGTTATAATAAATTATGTTTAATATAACTTTTGATTATAAAAAATCAAAGTGCGAAAAGTCCGGAAACCTTATACAATTTATCCTTGCAAAAGGAGGCACAATTATGGCTAAGGAAAATGCTACTCGAATCTATAAAAAAGTAGAACAAGCCCATGCTCAACAAGAAAGACAGAAAGCCCTTGGCAATCCAAAAGCTTTCATTGAGCTGGCTAAAGCTAGAGGCTATGACTTTAAAGTCGAAGATTTAGAGGCTCAACTCAGCCAATTGTCTGATGAGGATGTGGCAGGTATTTTCAACCCAGGTATTGGACTTAGACGACATATTTTCCCGAAATAAAAGCCTTGGCGATTGCGCAAAGCGATCGCCCTTACTCCTTCATCCCCAACACGCGATAAAGGAGTAAGGCTAGATTGCCTAAGAGTGACAGCTTCGCGCTTATTTACCCCTAAACATCGAAATTCATCTGTTCAATGAGCGATCGCTTTGTTAGATTTCGCTTATCACCCTATTTATTAATACAATAAAACGCCTCGAGAGAAGAAATGTAGAATTTATCTACCCGTACTCTAGAAGCGTTGATTTGAGAATTTAATTAAAGAAACTGAAATTAGAAGCGGTTATTCCGGGTAGTGTTGTAAATCTGTGGTCAAAATGATATCTTAAAGGGATAAATTAACTATTCAAATATTATCAATGACTGTTTTTATCGCTATAATTTGTCCAGATTGTAATTCTACAGATATCGTCAAGCACGGGTTATCTGGAGAAGGTAAACAGCGATATCGTTGT
>DATNPK010000039.1 GCA_036703275.1 Coleofasciculaceae cyanobacterium
CCATTTTGCCAATCAACAGATGTAGTGAAAAATGGGAAATCAAAACAAGGAAAACAACGCTATTGCTGTCGCCATAAAGAATGTCCTCGCTCTACCTTTATACGAGATTATACTCATTATGGTTACCAACCAGAAGTAAAACAAAAGATTATTGAAATGGCAGTTAATGGCAGTGGAATTAGAGATACTGCTAGAGTCCTTTCGATTAGTACTCATACAGTAATTAAACAGCTTAAAAAAAAGAGTCAAAACTAGAAAAAGTTAATCTTAAATGGTTGAAGCAAACAGAAGCACAAAACTCGACAGTAATAATCCAAAAAGTAGAAGTGGATGAAATGGAAAGCTATGTGGGCAAGAAAATTTACCAAAGATGGCTCTGGCATGCGATTGACCACAAAACAGGAACAATTCTAGCTTTTGTGTTGGGAACAAGACAAGAGCGAATGTTTCTTAAGTTGAAAAAGCTACTTAAACTATTTGGAATCAAAAAATTTTACACCGACAAATTAAAAACATACGAGCGTCATCTCGATCGAGAAGAAAGAACTGTCAGTAAATATAAAATGCAAAAGATTGAGCGCGAGACACGGCGAATTTAGTTCGCCATGTGTAATCGCGCTGTTGAGAGAAAGCATCTGACTTTGAGGAATAGAATTAAAAGATTATAGAGAAAAATAATCTGCTTTTCTAAGCTTACTCAGATGCACGATCTAGTGATTGGTTTGTATATTAATAAGTATGAGTTTGGCAGAAATATTTGATTAATTCAACATCTTTGCTACAGTACCGTATAGTTGTGTAAGTGAAGGTCAATTGTCGTGGTGAAGGAAAATAATTAAGAATGCGAACAAGAGTAACTTTTTACGTTGATAAAGTTCCAGGTCAACCACTAAAAGGTCGAGGTTGGATTGATATTTCAGATATAGAAATAGCCAAACGTCTCAATATTCCATTGCTAGGAGAACATACTAATCCAACCATCTTTAAAAGATTCAGTTTGGAGGAAGTGGAACGCAAATCTTTAAAATTTAAGGTTCACAGCGACGTAAATAAAGTTCGCGGCGTTGGTATTTATCCTGATGAAAAGTCTGATGGAGGAATTAGAGTTGTTATAGCTTGTAAAAGAGGTAAAGCAGGAGGCAAAAAATTTACTTTAGTCGATCCTAGAGAAACGATTAAACTTACAGTTCAGAAATCTTTAAATATAGAATCTGTATGTGCTTGGGTGAGAACCTGGGCGAGTGATGGTGCAGAGATTATTACCCCTAGTGGAAAAACTATTGCTCTTGATGGAGATAATCTAGCTACAACAGAATACGTTTATTTCATCCACAGCGAAGAAAGTAATACGATCAAAATAGGACGTGCTAAAAATGTAGAAAAGAGGCTTAAATCTCTGCAAACAGCTAATCCTTATGAATTAAAAATAATTAAGATGTTCAAAGTAAAAGGAGGAAAAGCAGCCCAAGAATTAGAGCATGATCTGCATCAAAAGTTTGACCATTTAAGACTGTCCGGAGAGTGGTTTAAAGCCGAGCCAAAATTATTAGATTATCAACAAAATTAGTCCTGAGTAATTGAAGTTGAAAGGGCGATCGCCTGACTGATGGACACAAGTAGATGAAAAGCGTGATTTTCATAAAAAAGTGGGCAATCATCATGAGACACTGAAATTGCGAAAAACCAGTGAAAAATCATGAATCAGCACCCACCTCTTTATCATCAACTAATGCAATATCT
>DATNPK010000040.1 GCA_036703275.1 Coleofasciculaceae cyanobacterium
TGAAAGAGGACACTGTAGACATTTAGGATTTCTAGCAGTACAAACTTTAGCTCCAAAGTCCAGTAAAGTTAGATTCCAACGTCCCACTTCCGATTGGGGTGCAATTATTTCTGCTGCATTCTGGAGGATTAAAGAGCGAGACTTAACCCTTCCTCCTTTAATGCCAAAGAACCGTTCGAGAATACGAGCGACGTTAGTATCTAACACTGCTGCTGGCTGTCCGAATGCCTGAGAAAGTATCGCTCTGGCAGTGTACTTGCCGATACCTGGTCGCTTTAATAGTTCTGTTTCTGATTGGGGTACTTTTCCCTCGTATTTCTCAATAATAATCTTGGCTGTTTCGGATAATCTTTCTGCTCTGAAAAACAAACCCAATGGTTGCAATAGTTTAGCTACATCTTCTACAGAGGCGATCGCCAGCCGTTCTACTGTAGGATACTCAGTTAGAAAGGCTTCATAGATAGGTGCGACTGTATCTGCATCGGTTCTCTGTAACAAAAACTCAGCAACCATAATGGAGTAAGGATCTAAGGTTTGGCGCCAGGAATAGTCTCTTAAGTTACGTTCTGCCCAAGTGAGAAGGCGATCGCCAAACCATTTAATTCTTTCTTCGATTATGATATTTTCCACATTATTCAAACAATGACAATTGAACCGTCCGTAGCTGCTTTTTTTGATGATCGAGATTGGATAGTGAGATACCCAACAAGCGAATACTTTTATCTTCCAGTTCGACTATTTCCAGTAATGCTACTGCTTCTCTCATAATCGCATCCAAACTATCGATACAATTCTCAAAAGTACGAGAGCGCGTAATCTGTTGATAGTCAGAAAACTTTACCTTCAAAGTCAGCGTTCTACCCGAAGCTTGATGCAGTTCGATCCGTTCGACGAGCGTTAAAGCAATTTGTTTGAGTTTAACTATTATCGTTGCTTTATCCTTCAAGTTCTCGGCAAATGAATTTTCTGCGCCAATGGATTTGCGAATACGATTAGCCTCAACTGCCCTATTGTCCTTTGCTCTGGCAATGTTGTAGTAATAATTACCCGTTTTGCCAAAGGATTGCACTAAATAAAAAAGCGATCGCTCTTTTAAGTCAGCCCCAGTCCGAATCCCCAAACTCTTCATCTTAGCTGCGGTAACTTTACCAATACCGTGAAACTTTTCTATCGGTAGTTCTTCTACGAATGTTTCGGCATCTTCTGGCAGGATGACGGTCATACCGTTTGGCTTGTTCATTCCCGATGCTATCTTGGCTAAAAACTTGTTGACCGAAACTCCAGCCGAGGCGGTAAGGTTGGTTTTTTGAAATATGTCATCGCGGATGTATCGGGCAACTGTAGAAGCATAAGGCAATCCTGGCTTGTTTTCGCTTACATCGAGGTATGCTTCATCTAATGCAATTGGCTCAAAGATATCGGTGTAGCGTCTAAAAACATCGTGGATTTGTGCCGATACTGCTCGATACACTTCAAATCTTGGTTTGACAAACATAAGATTGGGACAAAGAGCGATGCCTACGGCTATGCTTCGCAAATCGCCGTTCTAGATGGCATAGCCGAATGAATCCCGAACTTTCTAGCTTCATAACTAGCAGCAGCTATATGCGAAGCGGTATCCTTTAGGACTACTCCGCGTTGAATGGGAGAAGCACCCACAGCTAAAGGTTTGCCTCGGTATTCTGGATTGTCTCGTTGCTCTACCGATGCGTAGAAAGCATCCATGTCAATGTGAATGATTTTCCTGGTATGATTCGCCATCACTTGAAAACTGAATAACCTTCGTTAGTGTAACTGTACTAATAAAGATTAGTCGTGTAATTCTAGATTTGGTTTTAAAAAGCGATCGCCTTAGTCTTATCCTGCCAAATCTTTAATTCTTCTCCTGAGAAAACTTTCGGCTGCATCGAACACAAATCTTCTAAAACTGGTGTGACATCTCCGAACTTGTAGTATTCGGTCAGCTTTCCAATACGATAGTTAAACTCTTTGTAGCGATGCTTAAAATAAAGTTCGACATTACCTCTATGCTGCCAAGTACCCAGTACATTAATACTTATGTTTGAATAGTGTTGTTTTAAATCTTTCTCGATCTCTGGGAGGCGAGCGCACATCCGTCTACTGGTTACGCCTATCTTATGCAAAGTTTTACCATCAGCATTAATCTGAAGAAAATAAAGAGTAAATCGAAGTATGCGCTGTAGTTGCAGTTGATAAATTTTTAAGTCGGCTAGTTTTTCCTCTAACAGTTCTCCACCAATCGCTTTAGCCATCTCAACTGAGTTAGTCAATTTATCTAGTTCCGACAGTATCAATGGTTCTTGTACGGCGTTAGATCCAGATAGAGATAGTCCACCAACGGGAATCTTGCCCCTTGCGGTAAAGTAATAGCCTTGTGGTGTCCAATTGAATAGTTTCTTCATTTCTAGTTCAAAAGGAACAGTAATAATGGCGTAGTCTGTGTTGCCATACTCCCGCCACAGGTCTTTTAGTAGCTGAAAGTGTTTACCCGATAGCTGAAGATGAAAATTATCGTATAGCGGTAACGATGGCAGCTTGCCTTTTCTAATTTTAAGATAGGTTTCGTGACTATGAGCAAAGTGATGCTGCTTAATTCTGCCTTTCTTGGCTGTCAAACTGCGATGCCTTCGGCTAGCTTCGCAACCGCAAAAAGGACAAACAAGATTAGTTTTGCCCGAAGTTACCTCTTCAATCGTTATTAGTTCACCTTCGGGGCTAACCCTGTATTTTAACTGCCACATTAATTAAGAACAATTCGGGCGGTCAACATCTGGAGCGAACCTCCAGATTACGCCCTCAAAAAATACTAACCAGATATATAGTAATTTTGAATTAGTAAGGTAACAATCTATACCTAGTCAGATTTGTTGAAGTTAGGTGTTAGAAAATATCGTGATGTAGTTTACGCCTTTGTATAGCAACGGAACAATTTTGGTCGAATCGTGAAAACTCAGGTGCTGAAACCTTTATAAATAAATGAATTTTTATGTAAATTTAGAGTGATGCAGAGCGAATACAAATCAATTAGTATGAGATTATTACAGATAAACATATCAATTTATGACTGAAAGCATGGCTGAACTGGCAATGTTATGTCTTTTCGGAACTCTTTTAATGCTTAAAAACTTTTAATAAGTTAAAAATTATAACTATGTTGCAAATAAAAGATTTAAATCTAGCAAAAATTCTACCTTTATCGCTAATTCTGCTCCTTTTTCCTCTAACATCGTGTCAAGTAGAGCAAGAACAAGCAGGTCGCTTACCTGATGTAGAGGTAGAACCCGGAAGGTTACCAGAATTTGATATTGAGGGACCTGATGTAGATATTGGAGTAACCGAGCGCACTGTTACAGTGCCTAAGGTCGTTGTCGTACAGGAAGAAGAAACCATTGAAGTTCCTTACATTGATGTCGATGTACCAGGTGCAGAGCGCAGTGAGCGTACTCTCACTGTTGAAGTAGAGGTACCCTCTGCTGGTTATAATCTGGAGATTCAAGATGTATATGTGGTAAGCAATGAGCTTTGGGTAGTTTCTCAACTTGAAGAAGAAAATCCCAATGCACCCCAGGCAATAGTACGTGCATCGGATCGCATTGCTATTAATGCTCCAGATATGGCAGTGCGGCACTACATTATCGGAGAGCGCCCCACCGGTACCTTAAACGAACAGTACACATTTATTGGCAACCGCGAACAGATTGCCTCACAACTAGAATCAGGACGGCAGCTTTATCGACAACAGGGACAGGCTGGTAGCTAAGGCAAATTATACCGTTGAGCAAAAAAAGCTAGATAGAGCGAAACGCTGAAACGATCATAGCTCGACAATTCATTTCGACTAAATCATATTCAGTGATAGTTTAATATTAAATATTGAATATCGAACAGCTTCGTAAGAAATATCTAAAGTTAGTTAATGAAGAATTACCAGCACGAGCCAAGCAACGTGAGTTTCCCGTACATTTCAATCATTGTTTTGCCAGAATCATTCTCGACAATCTCTTCAATCGCTGTTGGTATGAAGTAATCGATCGCCAACAGAGTGCAGCCTACAAACAGCTATCGGTAGAACAGCTAGAAAGAGGTGTTTGTTTAGCAGAAGATTTTGGTCGCTAAGAGATTTTTTGATACTAACTTTTCCACTTTCGATTATTGGAGCTTAAATTTAGTATCTTCTGTAATAACTGTATAGTAATAGTTTTAGAAAAAACTGTCCCAGTAAAAGGCTAAAGTGGGACACTAGCTCAAAAATTCTCATCTTGTTCAGCAGCGATCGCAATAAAATTTTACTCTTAAAATCAAAATCTTTTATTTATAGGGGTTTCAGCACTTCAATTTTCCTTACCGACCAAAATTTCTCCGTTGCTATACAAAGGCCGTTTATGAATAAAGTGCGATCGCTCGTCGGGATACGCGGAGCGCGACGCGAAGGACGCGCCTCCAGGCGCTAATCCTTTAGGGCTAGTCCTTTAGGGTAATCGCAGCGAAGCCATTTTAAAAATATCGAATACGAAAATACTCAAACTATTCTATATATGACAGAGATTGAATGTTTGGCTTTAGTTATTATGATGCAATTTTAGAACTAGCTAAATCGATCAATTCCTGTAACTTTTCTGCTCCGATATATTCAATTATTTCTGATAAATTTTCTTCGGTAATCTCGCCCTGAGAAAGAATTCCCGCACGCCAATGATTGATATTGTCATAAATATTAGGGTCAATTCTCGCTGCATTTGCTTCTACGTATTGTTGGAGTTCATGAGCTAAAGCAAAGACGAGCTTTGACTGGTTTCGGTTTTGAGAACGGGAAGATTCGTTTTCCACAATTAATAATGAATTAGATTAGTAGTTATCATTTTTACTGAAAATACTACTTCTTTGTCTTAAGATTTTGCTCGATATCGAACGATAGCTTGTTCTAATTTTGGAGTCGAGGCTAGAATATTGCTTTAAATCTTGTCAAACGGCTTGCCGTACTTACTCCAGTTCTCTTTATTAAACGGTGACTGCCAGCGTAGAATTAATTCTCGCGATCGTCTTCAAACGAGCAGTGCGTAAGCGAAGCCATGCCGTAGGCTTATCGCTCGGTGTATCGTACCAAAAAGCACTACATATGCGAAGCGGTATCCTTTAGGACATCTTTACTTCTAATCCATACTTACGATGCAGTTCTACGTAATTTAGAGCGTAGTCTTTACAGTCATGCGTCCCGTTCCATCTAGCTTTGACTGTCTGCATTGTTTCTCCCACGTACAGCAGCAGTGGCAAGGCATTGTCGATGATGAAGTAGATACAGATTTTTTCTTGATGTTCTTTGAGTCTATAAAATTGGGTGTTATGCAGCTTTAAGGCAAAAGGGTTAATAGAATCGCTGTCGCAGTGACTTCTGGGTGGGTCAAACAAACTTGTTTGCTTTCCTAAAGGACGACGCGTAGCTAGTGTGACCGAAGGGAATCATGCACGGGCTTTAGCATACCGCTTCGCGTCCTAAAGGATTCCCTAAAGGGTACACCTTCGGATAAGCTAGCGCGTCACGCGAAGCTAGTCATGCACGGGCATATGGTGTAGGAGTATTAAGTGTGCGTTGTTGATACTTAAATATTCGTGATTTCCATTTTAATAAAGCCTCTTTATTTATTAACTCTTTCGGTTGCTCTACTCTAAAAGCAGGTCTTAGGTTGAATAGATTTAATTGTTCGCTCACGTTCGGTATCGGGTTGACTGCCAAAGCTGTCACAATATCACAATAAACTAAATAATTGTCTTCCCTCCGTCTACCATAATTGCTGCGCCGTGAACAAACTGAGCATTATCACTAGCCAAAAACAAGGCAACTTTCGCAATTTCTTCTGGAGTACCCAGCTTTCCTGCGGGAATAGAATCAACCGCAGCTTGAGCTTCCACTTTAGGGTTAGTTGCTAAATTAAATTCTGCCTGTAACATAGGCGTGTTAATAGGGCCTGGACAAAGAGCATTAACCCTAATTCCTTGTTTTGCCCATTCTGCCGATAAAGCTCTAGTCATGGCAATTACTGCCCCTTTAGTTCCACAATAAGCACTGTATAGGGGTTGACCAACGATCGCCAGTTCTGATGCCGTATTAATAATTACGCCTTCTTGCTGTTTTACCATTTGAGCGATCGCGTGTTTGCAGCCAAAAAAGACTCCTTTAAAATTAATTCCAATTAAACGATTCAAATCCGCTTCGGTAATTTCAGTAGTAGGTTTAATAATAGATATTCCTGCATTGTTGTGCATGATATCCAATCGACCAAACATCGATACAGTAAGAGCTATCGCATCCTTAACTTCTAGCTCTTTACTGACATCAAAAGCTAAAGCCCGACATTTTCCCCCTGCTTGCTCAATTAATTCTTGAGTAATTACAGCTTCAGTTTCATTAATATCTGCTGCCATAATAATCGCTCCTTCTGCTGCAAAACACATAGCAGTAGATCGACCAATTCCCGAGCCTGCCCCAGTAATCAGAGCAATTTTCTTTTTTAGCCTCATCAAAACTTACTACTTATTACCTAACGAAGTGCCTGAAGTACCTGACGTTTATGTTCAATAAACTCCCCTGTAAGTTTAATATCTAACTTACGTTGGGTTGGTAAATCGATGTTAATTGACTTTTCAATTCTCCCTGGGTGTGCCGACATAATATATATTTTCTTCGAGAGAAAGATTGCTTCTTCCACATCATGGGTAATCATCAACAGAGTAATGTGAGTCTTATCCCAGAGATCGTACAAAAACTCCTGCATTTGCTCTTTTGTTTGGGCATCTAAAGCCCCAAAAGGCTCATCTAACAACAATATTTCTGGTTTATTGGCTAAAGCACGGGCGATCGCTACACGCTGTTTCATCCCTCCAGAAAGCTGCTTGGGATAGGCATTGGCAAACTGAGTTAAACCAATAATTTCGAGATAATAGCTAATAATTTCTCTACGTTCGGCTTTAGATATTTTTTTGAGCTTCAGACCAAAGCCAATGTTTTGAGCTACGGTAAGCCAAGGAAATAAGGTGTAATTTTGAAACACCATTCCCCGATTTGCCCCAGGCCCTAATAATTCTGTACCATCAATTATTACCTTTCCTTTGGAAGGAGGCAATAACCCGGCAATAATATTAAGCAAAGTCGATTTTCCACAGCCAGAAGAGCCAACGATACAGGTAAATTCATTAGGGTAAATATTTAGATTAATCCGATCTAACACTAATAGTTGTTTACGACTATCTTTAATCTTTGCAAAGCTTTTGGAGAGATTACACACTTGTAATTTTGGCTCAACAGAATCTAATTCTCTCAAACTCTGTTGAGAATTGGTAACAACATTAGTGGGTAAAGAAGTCATAATAATTTTGAATAGGATTAGCAATATTAAACAGGTTGAACCGAAACACTTGCAGCATCAACGAATACCTGAGTGGTAATTAGAGCATCTCGCTGGAGATATTGCATGGCTTTTAAAGCAGCTTCATGAGCATCCCAATCAGAACCCGCACAACAGTCTTCAATTACATAAAAGTGATAATCTCTTTGATGAGCCTCGGCAACAGTGTAGTGAACGCAAACATTGGTTAATGTACCTATGACTACTAAAGTATCTACCTTCAAGCCCCGCAGTAAAATTTCTAAGTCCGTACCGAAAAAGCAACTATAGCGACGCTTGGCGAGCGCATATTCTCCATCGCGGGGATACAATTCGGGATGAAAATCTGTACCAGCCCAAGTTTCTAAACAGTGAACGGGTTCTGCACCGTCTAATTCTCTACCAAAGTCCACCATTTCTTTACGATGGACTTCTTGGGTGTGAATGACGGGTAAATTCATTTCTCTAGCTGCTGCTAATACCTGTTTAGCTCTGGGTAAAACCTTATCTGTTCCCACTAGTTGCAATGCGCCCCCATGGAAAACATCAGCCTGTAGATCGATAATTAGCAGTGCTGTAGAATTGTTGTCTAAATTAAAGTCAGTCATAGAGTTGAGATATTACTGCACTTTTTAATTGTTTAAAACTTATTACCTATTACCTATTACTTAACGAGAACCAAATTGACCAACGCTCAAAGATTATTCCGCCCAAGGTAATGCCAGTCGATAAAGCACTTTAAAACTATAATCTAGTAGCAAACCGATAATTCCAATAATTAGAATACAAAACAGAACCTTGTCAGTATTTAAAAACCTTTGAGAATAAATAATCTTAAAACCCAAACCATTTTGGGCTGCAATCAGTTCTGAAATTACCAAAAAGTTCCACGCCCCCGCTACATTAACTCTCAAAGTGTCGATAATACTGGGAATAGCAGCAGGTAAAATTACCCGAAACAGCAAATTTACTCGATTTGCCCCCAAAGTATATGCTGCGTTGAGTATTTCATTGGGTATAAACTTAACCGCATCGGCAATCATAATAGCGTTGTAGAAAACAATGCCGAGGAAAATAATTAATATCTTGGAAATTTCTCCCAAACCCGCCCAGAGAACAATCAAAGGCATAAAAGCAGCGATAGGCATATAGCGCACCACACCTACAAATGAACCAAATAAGCTCTCCATGCTTTTAAAAGTTCCCATCAAAATCCCTAAAGGAATTCCTACAATTGCAGCTAACAGAAAACCAGCTAAAACCCGACCAAAACTGGCAATAATATCGACGATCAAATCTTCCGATCTAAACATTTCAATACCAGCTTGCAATACTGCTGTTGGGGTAGGTAAAAACTGAGGATTAACTAGTTCGTTGTAGCTGAGGGACGACCAAATAGTTAAAGGTATAATTAGAGCAATTATAGTTAGCAATAACTTTAACCAAGTTGGAAAACCCTGGCGAATACTCCAAAAAACTGAAGGTCGCAAATAGGATGATGGTGGTTTATTCATAAATATTCTTAATTATTTGCCTGAAAAGATTGAATAAATTTGGGTTCAATAAGTGTTGCCAGATCGGGAACAGTTTTAATTTGTCCCTGAGAAACCAGAAAATTTCCCATTGCATTGAGAGAATTCAAGATATAAAGATCGCTATTAACATCGGTCAACATTTCGATGTTAGTTTCTACTCCAGGTAGCCCAATTCCTGCTAGATCCGCATTCAAAGCTTCGGGAGTTACTTCTAGTTTAGCTGCTGCGATCGCGATCGCTTCTTCTCGATTTGTTTCGATAAAACTAAGGGCTTTAGCAATACCTGCTATAAATACTTCTACTGCTTCGGGGTTGGCTTCGATGTACTCGCTACTAAAACTATAAAAATCGGAGATTGCGCTAGGCATTTTAGAAGAATCGTAAATAATTCTACCGTCAGGTTGAGCGGAGTTTGCCTGAGTTAAAAATGGTGCATAACTACTGGCAATATCTACATTACCCGCTTGATAAGCTGCTGCTGCGGTGGCTGCATCAGCATTAATAATTGTAATATCTTTATCGGTTAATCCTGCTTGCTTTAATACCTGTAACAAGAAAAAATGACTCACCGCACCCTGTTCTACAGCTACTTTTTTACCTTTAAAATTTGCAATATCCGTTACACTATTACGGGCTAAAATTCCGTCTCCTCCTTGGGAATTATCTTGAACCATGACAACTTTAAATTCTTTTCCTTTGTCTGCCATAAGTACAGTTTCAGAAGTAACAGAAGAGATAACTCCATCAATTCTATTTGCCAAGAATGCCGATATATAATCTGTATTTGCGCCAAAAATCTGTAAATTTACATCAAGACCATTTTCGACAAAAAAGCCTTTTTCTTGTGCAATATAAAAGGGAGTTAATCCAATCCAAGTCACCCCTCCTAATGTCATTTTCATCGGCGAAGATTGAGCTATAGAAGGAGTGACACTGTGTACAAGCAACCCTCCAGCTAATCCAGCCATAAATTTAATTGTTGTACGCCGAGATAACCGTTTTTTGTTTGAAATCATAATTTTAGTAATAACTAATGTTTAAACTCTACTTTGATTGCTGGAAAACTTCATAAAAATACTATTAATTATTTTTTATTTAATGTATCCAAAATGTCGCAAATAATGAGATCTTTATTAATTATTAAAAATTGCCTATTAAAATAAAATAGTGCAGAGTAACTTTTTATAAAGGAGTTAGCAAAGAAACTCCAATTCCACCAGTAAAAAATGTAGTCTCTTGAGCCTCATTTTGCGTGTTAATATCTCCTTGTCCGCCAAATAAACGAGCAATCCGAAAGTGATGATAGTTACTGATTAATTTAGATAAGGGTAATAAGTTTTTTGCTTCATTACCATAAAGACTTTGATGTAGTTCTGGTAAACGATACCAAGGACAGCGCATATCATGATGGTGGACGTTGTGATAGCTAAAATTCAGATATAGCAAATTTAACCAGGGATGCTGATGAGAAACAAAGTTAGAAAAGGTATTTGCCTGCTCATAAATGCGATCTCGTTTAGTAATTTCTGCTCCTGAAATAGCATATTCATAGGTGTGATGAAAAGCATCTGCAAAGCGAACCAGGTTAATAAAGCAAATATAGGCAAAGAAATAGAGAACTAAAGCTTGCCAAGAAATAAAACCAATAATTATGGCTATGGTGCTACGATACGCCACAATACCTAACGTTTGCATCTTCAAATGGCTTTTTTCAGGATTTTTGAACGGGGCAACGATTAACCGCCAACGCATAATAAATCCAAAGGCGGGAAAGTATGCCCACTCTAAAGCTACTAAAAAAGAGCGTATCGGTTTGGGTAACTGCTTAACAAACTCGGTAATATCAAATGGTACGAAGTCGGCATGATAAATATGATGGTTGATGTGATGTTCCACCATATCGTCATAGGGTGCATAGCAAGCACCATTCATATGAGTAAATATCTTGCCAAATAAACGATTAAGATGACGTTGTTTAAAAATATTGTCGTGGAGTAATTCGTGAATTAGATAAGCGGAAAGCACCAAGCTATGAACTGTTAAAATTACTCCTGCTACATTTAATCGCCAATCGTGAGGCAGTAATAAACCAACCCCCAACAAATAAATTACACCTATATACCCTACTACCAAACTATTAAGTAAGGCAGGATTAAGCCCTATCGTTAAAGTGTTTGTCTTCATCGATCTACTTATTATTTATTATTTATTACCTGTTTACCTAAAAGCCAACCTCTG
This sequence comes from Coleofasciculaceae cyanobacterium, assembly GCA_036703275.1. Lineage (NCBI taxonomy): Bacteria > Bacillati > Cyanobacteriota > Cyanophyceae > Coleofasciculales > Coleofasciculaceae > Coleofasciculaceae cyanobacterium. The sequence continues at coordinate 11,174 of DATNPK010000040.1, forward strand.
ACATCGAAGCAGTCAAACTTTGTTGTTGATGATGGTGGGCAATCTCTTCGCAGGTAGTCAACCAAACGCCATCAAACGATCGTATATATTCGATCAGCCTCTCCAACATTAAAACTCTAGCTGGTCTACCAATTAGTTCTGGGTGCATAGTTAAAATAAAAGCTCCTCCATAGTGGTGCATCCCTTCAACTTCTTCTTGCCATAGTTGTAAAGCTTTGGCGCAAGTTTCAATTACTCCACTTCCAATTGAGGGATTCATGTGAAACGCAAACTGTTCCCAATCATCATTTGTCCAGTGAACGGGAATTTCAACTAAATCGCCTTTTTTAGTTGAAATGGTATAAGGAACATCATCATCCATTAAAGAAGAGTCATAAACCATACCGTGACTTGCCAAAAGTTCTGGGGTACGGTCGTTTACATCCCAAAGAGGTGCGCGATAACCAATAGGTCTGATGCCTGTAATCTTTTCTAAGATATCGCAGGTTTTGACTAGTGCCGTTTCTTCTTGAATTAAATTTAAGTCGGATACCTTTTCGTGCAAATAACCGTGTACGCCAATTTCGTGACCCTCATCGCTAATTCTTTTAATTAAGTCTGGATATAATTCTGCGGTGTAGCCAGGAACAAAAAAAGTAGCTTTAACCTCTTGTTTCTTAAGCATATCCAAAATACGAGGAACGCCTGTTTTAGGACCATATCTTGCCCAAGTGATCGCCGATAACCTTTGAGACATTTTTGGACCTTCTGCAAGTATGCCTGATTCTCCATCTACATCAAAGCTAAGAACCGCAGCACAACGTCGATTTTTCGACCAACTATACGTCATTGTTTATAACCTGTTTAATCAACACAAATTTAAAAAAATCGAAGCAATTTCACTTTTCTGTGTATTAAGTAATAAATTAGCTAAAAGCGTAATTTTAAAATGTTATTTTTGCTACAAAGCTAATTTAATTACTTTTGATTGTTATTATCTGAAATAATATAGGTATTATTCATTTTTATCTGAAATATGGTAATGAAAAAGGATCGAGAGTCCGAAATAGAAAATTTAGAATTAGACTCTATAGATCGAGACATTATCGATCTACTTCGTACTGATGGGCGAATGTCTTTTCGGGAAATCGCTCGACATCTAGACATCCCAGAGGCTACAATTCGCTATCGAGTACAGCGTCTTTTACAGTCAGAAACTATTGAGATATTAGCCCGACCTAATCCCGCTAAGATGGGAAACACTAATATTATTATTCTCTGGCTGACGGTTAAAAATAATTGTATTGAAGCTGTCGCCGAAACTCTAACACAGCTTGAAGAGGTGCGATTTGTCGCGATTACGGCTGGAAGTAATAACATCGTTGTCGATGTTTATTGTGGGACACAAGAAAAGCTATTTCCTTTTTTTCAGAAACTTCACCAAATTGAAGGCATTATTACATATGAATCTCAAACTATTTTAAAATTGCTCAAAGCGGAATACAAGTACACCTTGTCTTGAGGACAAAATAAAAAAATAAATTAATATTAACAAATATGAATTAGTCAAATCTTAAATAAAAACTCAAAAGCGGTTTTTACAGTAAGTTTTAAAATTAATTTGGTTAAGCCAATCTTCAATACTCCGCTATGGAGCTACAACAAAAAACCCAGTCACTATTTAAGTAACTGGGCTAAACTATTAATCTATATGACTACGTTTGTTATCCTTGGAAAACTATTCACCAGCTTCTTGTTGTAGAAGATTTACATCTTATCAAGCAAGATGCTGAAGCTAGAACTACTAGTTCTTGGGAGCGGTCGATACTCAATTCTGTTGATAATATAAATCGCACCAACAGAAGAAGAAAGTCGGGTGGATACTATGCCAGTCACGAGGATTTGCTAGAAATAATTGAAGAGGCATACCCCAGAGCAATCAGGGAAGCTTCTTACGAAGCGTTTGAAGGTAAGCTCTCGACCTCAGAGCTAGAGCAAAAGTGCGATCGCGTTTCTCTTAAAAACAAAGCGATCGCATTTTTCTAATTGATGACACGCCCTAATTACTGCTCATTTTTTGGTTCTTCGTCGCCGTTGCCTTTGGGGACGATGATTAGAAGCAATAGAAGCATTAATTACTTGAACATCAAAGAGTAAAGGATGTCGATAGTTGCTCCCTAGATCAAGAATAGCATCAACAATTGCTGTTCTAATTGATTCTAGGTCATCACTCAAATAGAGTCGTTGGGAATCGCCAAAATACGTAAGAGTAGAAAGTTGAGCGAGATCGAAACCTGGATTATCAATAGTTCTGATTTCGACTACCAAAAGACGTGATGGTTGATTCATTTCTGGTACTATAAATGTAGGATAAAATCTTGTTTTGAGGGAGAAATCAAGATTAGAAGGGAACATCTTCAATCAATTGAGCAGTATCATCTTGATATTGGTGGGCAAAATCTTGATGTTGTTCCCACAAAGACAAGATAGTTTTTCCTTCATCGGACTCTTGAGGAATAATCATCTCTTCGATAGAAGAATGAAGTAATTCAACAGAGCGATCGCGACGAGTCAATGAAGCACTATTGTCAGGTGTAAGTCTTTGCCGAGGATAGATGAAAGGTGATTTGCCTTCACTTTTATGTAGTAGGTAGCGGGTAGCGGGTAGTCCTAAAGGATAAGCTTCGCAAATAGGTAAAATAAACAGCCTTTCAAAATACAACCTGTCTTTTTCGATTTGATTATCCAAACCTACTACCTCCTACCTCCTAACTAATCAAAGCGATGCCTTCGGCTAGCCCTAAAGGATTAGCTAACGCGTCCTTGGCAATCGCCTTTTTCGTAGTTAAGAATTAGAATGGCTCGTCAGTATTAGTAGTGAAGTTACGAGAGAAATAACCTGTGGGTGCAGCTTCTTCCATTGGATAGCCATCACGGTCTAGTTCAAAAACTTCGGTTGGGAATGCTTCATTACTTTTATCTTTTGCACCATTAACAATGCAATCATTAGTCTTCTTATAACTGGTTTTAGCAGAATGATTGAACTGATGACACCAACCTTTACCGTTATTGTCGTTATAGTTTTGGAATCGAGCGCAAGTTAAACAAGTCTTTTCTATGTGGCGAATTAAAGCTGTCTCTTCTCTCCAATAGCTTACTTGTCCATTGCTGATTTTGTATTTCCAGTATGGTTGGCTCAAAAGTCTTCCCGATGGTGTCTTCGATTCGATTAGTTCTAAAGCGTAGGTGGTGTATGCGATAGAGGGGAATGAGTTAATAAGCTCTACTTTTTCACCAAAGACAAATAAAGGATGTTCGTAGTTATATTGAGTTTCTGATGGGTGAATATTAGGAGCGAATTCGATGGTGACGAGAGGGCGCTCTTGAGTAGACGTTACTGGCTTGACTGTTAAAGCTTGTGTAATCATAGGTATTGACCTCTTAATTGGTGGTTATTGAGAGTAGTTAAGCTTTCCACGGCAGTAACTACTCTCTGTCATTTTTGATGCAGTCGTTTTTCTTAGTTTTTAAAATCGACCTTAAGAAGCTTAGCTAGTAAGGTATTTTCTTAGATGTTTTACTCAAGTTGTTTTTAAATTGCCTAGATATATCAAAAAAGCTGCAATTTAAAACTGATGAGAATTGTAAAGACTGTCCGATATTTAGCAGTATTTGGTGAGCGTTTAATTTGCCTCTAAATATAATATATTACGGTAAAATCGTAATATCAAGCAGTTGTGTATTTATAAATTACGCTATAATCAGTATTGATAAAATTTGAGGGTAAATTATGGCTGCTGCGTTTAAAGTGATTAGGTGGAGACTTAAAGAAATTATGGCGAGATATGATATTACAGGTATTGCTCTGGCTAAAGAATTAGGTGTTAGAGAAGCTTCAATTTCCAACTTGAGAAAATCTTCAACTATGCCTCGTATAGATGGCAACCGCGTTGATGAGCTTTGCAAAGCATTAACCAAGCTAGCAAATAAAAAAATTAGCTTTGCTGACTTGTATGAAGAAATGGAAGAAGATTGATCTCCTTTTTATTTTTTGCTTTATGTGAAAAATAAATCTCAAAGCAGTCAAGACAATTAAAAAGCTCAAATTTAATCTATTACAGATCAAAGGCGATCGCCTTCCGTGACAAGAAATTGCGATCGCCTTTATTAACCAAATCCCTGAAGGAGGGAATTTAATGATTACTTACATTGTAAAAGAGGTGCAGCAAAAGCGCATCTCAACTTTCACAGTATCTAAAGAAAACCGCCTAAATCTAGTGGGAGGTGCAGCATGATTGGATTGATTGCACCATTTGAGATCTTAGATTATCTAGACCGTTTAAACGTAGTCAAAAAAACTTCCGTTGAATACCACTGCCTTTGCCCAGTCTGCGGAGACGGAGGATTTAAGATAGATCGCCAGGACGGGAAATACCAAGCATTTAAGTGTGGATGCGATGTAAAAGAGATACGAGAAGCAATACGACCTTGGAGTGAGGCTTGCGCCCAAGGGCAAGAGTTAAAGGGAAAAGGGAACAAGAAACAAACTAAAACCAAGCAACAATTAGCGAATCAAATCAAACTAGCCCGATTCGATTCACCCGCCGAAGACTGCCCACAGCCAGAATCAGGCAAAATACCAGAGTGGTTAGTAAAACAAGGAATACCAGCCGAGGCAGTAGAAACTCGCTACTGGTATTCCAAAACGCAGTGGGTGAGTAGGTTTGAGTGGAAAAATGGTGATGGAACTACTGAAAAAACCATCAGACAAGGACATATTAAATCTAATGGATTAATTGAGTGGAAAAAAGGCGGTAAAGACTGGAGAGCATACCGACTAATTGAAGCAGTCAAATATTGCCCAGACAAGTGGGTATTGGGCTTAGAAGGAGAAGGGTGTGTCGAAACTGCCCGTGCGATCGCCCTATGTGCAATTACATGGCAGGGGTCGAATTGGCAGGAGAAAGCGATCGCCTCTGACTTAACAAAACTTAAGCAAAGTGGAGCAGCAGGATTAGTTTACTTTCCCGACCATGATGAAGCGGGAGAGAAGAAAGCTGAGTTAGTTAAGTCAGTTTGTGATGGGCTTAATTTTCCTTGTTTAGTCCTTTCGCCTACGGATGTTTGGGCGGATATGCCAGTCAAAGGAGATATTACCGATTGGGTAGAGGCACAGACAAATTTAAGTACAGAACAATTAATCAGAAAACTAGAATCAGCAGCAGCGACCGCCTATCAGAAAGAAGAGCAAGAGAAAATTGAACTTAAGGCAGCCTGCTCATTAGCTAGTCTCCCCAATTGGTCACAATCAGATATTGCCGAATGGCTAGCCCAGAGGTACAGAGGACGTTTGGCTTGGAACACGGATTCACAGGAATGGTCTTACTACAGTTCAGTTACTAAAGGCATTTGGAGTAAAAACTCGACCGAAAGAATTGGTAGATTGGTCAAATCAGAAATAGGCGCGATCGCGTTGCAGATAGCCAAGGCAAATAAGAAGAAACCAACTTACACCATAAGCTTTGTAAATGGTGTAACTGCATTGCTCAAGTTTGACTTAGAAGTAGATAAGTGGGATGAATCGACAGGACTATTACCATTACTCAATGGTGTTCTAGACCTAAAAACAAGGAAGTTGCTGCCCCATAGTCCAGAGAACAAACTAACGTGGTGTTTGCCATATAACTACAACACTTTGGCAACCTGTGAACCAATCCAAGAGTGGCTGTTAAGCATGTGTAATGGCGATCGCGCCCTGGTGCAGTTAATGAGAGCCTATTTACTAGGGATAGTTACAGGCAGAACCGATTGGCAAAAGTATTTAGAACTAGTGGGACCTGGAGGAACAGGAAAAAGTACCTTCACCAGATTAGCGATTGCTTTAGTAGGGCAAGAAAATGTTCACACCACGACGCTGAAAAAACTGGAGAAAGAAAAGTTTGAAACTGCCTCGATTGCAGGAAAGAGATTGGTATTAATCAACGATTCAGAGAGGTATGCTGGCGAAGTCGGGAAGCTTATAAAACCTTACAGGGCAGGATAGTTTGCCTTATGAAGTGAAATTTAAGCAGTCGAAGGGAGGGTTCACACCTTCTGCCTTAGTAATTGTCAGCACTAACGAAGTAATCCAAAGCTGCGATTACATGTCGGGGTTGGCAAGAAGAAGAATATCTATACCGATGTTCAATCAAATTAAGAGCGATCGCCAGAAGAATCTAATCGAACACAAAAATGGTCAGATGAGGGGTGAATTTCTACCATACACACCAGGATTGCTCAATTGGGTGCTGGCGATGAATGAAGAATCGGCGACTTCAATCGTAAAGAATTATGAAGTATCCGTCCCTTCGCTGTTGGCAATGAAAGCCAAAACTTTGGTTGAGACAAATCCGATTGCCGATTGGTTAGACAACTTTGTA
>DATNPK010000041.1 GCA_036703275.1 Coleofasciculaceae cyanobacterium
AATAGAATTAAAAGATTACACAGAAAAACAATCTGCTTTTCTAAGCTTACTCAGATGCAAGATCTAGTGATTGGTTTGTATATTAATAAGTATGAGTTTGGCAGAGATATTTGATTAATTCAACATCTTTGCTACACTACCCTTCCAGTATATATTAAAGCAATTATTATCCAGATACAGGTTTTGAGATGACATAAATGTAACCAATCGTCAGGTTGACTCATCCATTGATTCAAAGCATTGTAAAGACGGGAGTTTTTTTCACAGTATTCTTCTATTTTGAGTGGTATTTAATTTTAGAATACTGACTCTCCCTAAAAATCCTTTTAAGCTCTCAGCCTTTCAATTACACACATTTCAAGGTTTTTCTTCTCTCTTTTGTCAGTCAACCAGGTGAACTTCTGCCTTCTGGTTTTTTTTATTGGTTTTGTATTGCGTAAATATTATAATACTCTGAATTGTCTAAAAATGGTTCTTGTTCATCAACAACTTTACTAAAGTTATGACTCAATAGTAAGTCTTTAATTTCATCAACTCTATGTTTAATATCATGGACTTCAATGACAATTTGTTTGATTTTTATCCAATCTTGCTTATTTATTCCCAATAAGACGTCTAACTCACTTTTTTCTACATCAATTTTAAGAAGATCTATTTGTTGAATATTTTGTTCGTAGATAACTTGAGAAATTGTTTTTACTTGACAATTAACTTTTTCGAGTTTTAGTTTTCGAGCAAGTTCAAAATCTAGAGTGCAAGACTGTAAAAATGAAGGTAGTTTACGAATTAGATTTATTTCGTCTACAAAACAAGCTAATTCATTAATGTTTTGTAGTATATCCGACTTGACAGCGTTTCTAAATTTTTTTGGTTCTTCAGAATACATTGTAGAAAACCCGCTTGCATAAGGGAAATAATCAAAGAAGACTGCATCTTTAGCTCGATTCGATATTCCATAGTTATATAGTTTTATTTCATCTAAATTAAAATGTTGTATGTTGCGTTGTAAAACTTCAAATATTTGTGGAATAGGTTCAAAAGCATGAATGTTCACTTTATTGTCACAAAGATCACAACAATAAAGTGAAAACATACCAATGTTAGCCCCTACATCAAAAACTGTGTTGTTTTTTTTCAATTTAATTCCATGTTTAAAATAATTCTTTATTTGGTTATCTAAAAAATTTACTTCTGCTCTATTTAAGTAAAAAATTTTTTTACCATTGGAAAGATTCATTTTACGTATAGATTTATTCATTAATCCCATCTTGCTAATATGATGTATAGTCTGGATTATTCTCTCACCATTTCAGCTAGCGGGACTTAAACAAAAATTAAGCCCAAACAAAGCCACAACTTGCTTTGTAAGCTGTATATACGTGCCGATTTTGGTTGAGCCATTCGACAAAACGATATGATATAGCTGTACGAGTGCGACTCGTTTAGTATAAACGTACTAACTTAGTACGAGGACTACTAGTAGTCTGTCAATGATTAATTGATGGGTAAAGTCTCTTGAGTTTTATACGAGCGTCTTGAGTGGTAAATCGCCAATCAATCCAGCTTTCTTGGCTATTACGTTGATCGCACCAAGCAGCAACTTCTTCTCTTAATGTCGCCATGTCAGGAATTCTTCGATTGATACACTGCCGAGATAAAACGCTTAACTCGATCTCTGCCATATTTAGCCAACTTCCATGTTTGGGTGTGAAGCAAAAATTCAAACGACTCATAATTCGTCTCGCTTGTGCTGGTTCAAAAGCTTTATACACAGAAGCAGGAGTATGAGTATTGAGATTATCCTGCACTACTGTAATCATCCAAGCTTCGGGATAATAATCATCGACTAACTTTTTGAGCAAATTGGCGTAATCGATTGCTGTTCTTTGTTTGGTGACTTCAACGGTTCGCCATCCTTCAATCGGATTAGTGAGCATAAATAAATTAGCCGTTCCATTTCGCTCGTACTGATAATCAAATCTTTCTGGTTGACCAGGTTGGCGAGGAATTGGCGTTCTAGTTTCTGTGACTAACTGTTTCAAACAGTAATCCAGGCAGACAAAGGGAAAATCAGGAGTGTTGCTCAATTAACAGTGGATTTTGTCGGGATAGGTACACTTTTAAATCTTAGGTAATGTATTAGGAGTCGAACAGAATACTTTAGCATTTGAATCGATTTTGAGTAACATAATGTTGCTCGATGTAACCTTGCTAAGTAATGTCTTAATCTTGTGTTTTCTCCTTCTACTTTAGTTAACTTAATCTTTGGTAAAACTTGATGTCTATCTAATGAAATGTAAATGGCATAGATACAATAGCCATCGGTAAAATACTGGCGACTATTCCAAATTTTAATTCTCTGCCAAAGTCTCTTAAAAGTTTGACCGCTACGATCACCGATTTCCATTGCCAAAATACCAGGAGCATGATGATTAATAGCTGTCCAAATCCAAATCTTATTAGTTTTACGACCAATATAAGTTTGTCCTAAAGGATAAGCTACGCAAATAATTCATCCAATTGAGCAAGTTCTGGTTCTCCTGATTCGTCTTCTGGCAACTCCTCTGATGATTCCTTCACCCAATTCATAATACTAGTATGAGCAACCCCGGTAACTCTTTCGATAGCACGAAATCCCATTCCATTTAAATACATATTCAAACAAATTTGTTTGACTTGAAGATGATATCCTTTGGTAGAATAAGAGTCACGGAAAATACGACCGCAGTCTTTACATTCCCATCTTTGCGACGCGAAGCTAGTCCTTTAGGGTTTCCCGTTTTGATGACCATCTTTTCGAGTATTATTAGATTGGCACTTAGGACATTTCATATTCATTGAGAGAGTTTTTTTCTACTCTTTCTTTTTAGCAAATCCACTGCTTACTTAGCAATGCCAAGGGAAGAGCAAAGCAGGAGCATACGGCGACTTTGTGATGCAACTAGACGATACAGTTGGTCAGATCGATGCTGCTCTCAAACAGCATCATCTCGATGAAAATACTTTGGTAATTATCACTAGTGACAATGGTAGTCCAGGACGCTATGGTAGCTTAGAAGCCCCTAATAGCATCATCGAAACCTTTGACCACAAACCCAATTGGATTTTACGTGGTCTGAAAGCGGATACTTGGGATGGAGGTCATCGAGTTCCCTGCGTTGCTAAATGGAAAAATTACATTCCCGCTCGCTCGACCTGTAATAAATTAATTTGTCTCATGGATTTGTTGGCGACTTGTGCTGCGATTCTAGATCGGGATTTACCCACTCATACAGCAGAGGATAGTTTGAATATTTTTCCTTATTTGCTGGGGGAGCAACCAGAAAGACCAATTCGTACAGAACTTGTTCATCAAGGCTATCACGGTCTTTACGGTATCCGTAAGGGGAATTGGAAATTGATTTTCGGTCAGGGTTCTGGAGGACTTAGCCCCGATCCGCCAACAACAATCTACGATCCGCCACAACAGCTATACAATATATACGAAGATATCCGTGAGAGGAAAAATTTGTATTTTCAACATCCGGAACAAGTTGAGTGCTTAACAAAGGTTTTTATACGGCATAAACATTATCCTACAGCACCTCATATAAGAAAAAAACGCAGTGGTAATGACAACATATAGTTAAGCCATTTTTTCAATTACAACGTTCGAGCTTTAATCTCTAGCTGTCTTTAAGTTATGCTTTCTTTAGCCAATAAATTCCTGTTTATTCATGTCCATAAAACGGGTGGAAACTCTATTCAGAGCGTTTTGCAGCAATATTCTGAAGATGACTTAGTGGATTTAAGTCACAGTTATAAAAGCCAAGACTTTGAGGTCAAAAATTATAAATTACCTTCGCTGAGAAAGCATTCTACTCTTAGGGATTATCAGCAGGTTCTTGATGAACAAACGTTTAAATCTCTTTATAAATTTGCCTGTGTGAGAAACCCTTGGGAGCGGATGATGTCTTTTTACTTTTCTCCCCATCGTTTAGGAGAAAAATGGTCAAGAGAAAGGTTCATTGAAGTGTTAGAAATTGTTCCGTCTGCTATGAGCATTTTAACGACAAAACAACAGACATCACAAAAGAGTTTATTTTTGAAGCCAGAAGTCGATTTTGTTATTAGATTTGAAAATTTACAAAATAAAACTAGAGGCAGAAGAATCAGCTCTTATGGGAGTGTGGGAGGATTCTCAAAGTTTTAGAGTATGGTTTAAAACTGGGGACTTACAAAGCTAAAAACTACCTTCAGTTTATGGATACTCAAGCAGACAAGGCAACAAAAAGATTGTTTGATACTGGGAAATTCACGGTAATTATTCAAGATAATGCTTCGATTCATCGC
>DATNPK010000042.1 GCA_036703275.1 Coleofasciculaceae cyanobacterium
TGATTTTGTCTCACAAGAGTTGAGAGCAGCCGAAGACCCTGAGTTTGAAACTTTCTACACCAAAAACATCCTGCTCAACGAAGGTCTAAGAGCATGGATGGCAACTCAAGACCAACCACATCAAAACTTTGAATTCCCAGAAGAAGTATTACCTCGTGGTAACGCGCTGTAATTAATAGAAGCGAAGTTATTTAAATAAAAATAAGTCCCTCAACTTGAGGGGCTTATTTTTATAGCTTAAAGGCTTGTAAAAAATTAAGTCTGAGTGATGAGATTTAATCTATTAAGCCAAGTCGATCATAACAATAAGCAAACTAGACTGTCATTTTTAGCTGCTCCACGATAGGCTAGAAGATAAGATTTTGATATTTAATTATTTTTGATTTCCTCAGGTAAGGGTTAAGCCGAAAAATCAATGGTAAAATTTTTCACTCTAAAAAATTGCCAAATAAATGCTTGATAGATTCCTGAGACTTTTAGCTGATTTTTATTAACTTTGTTTAAAAATTATCGTTGAGCGATAACCTGAGTATATGCCTTTCGCTAAAAGCTTTTTTACACCAAGACCAGATTAGTACAGGATAATAATTAGTTGTGCCAAAGCCAAAAGCCGGCATTGTTTATAACGATATTAAGCTAGTAGCTTGTAAAGTTGCATCAAATATAGAGGAGAAACTTACTGCTTCTGGCTGGGATGTGCGTATGACTACAGGAGTTGGAGGAATACTCGAATATCCAACTCCAGGTAGTCCTATTTGCCATACAAAAATTGAGCAGTTAACGCCACCTAACTTCGATCGAGACATAAAGTTTGCGGTTGTCTTGGGTGGAGACGGTACGGTGCTATCAGCCTTTAGACAGCTAGCTCCCTACCATATTCCTTTGTTGACCATCAATACAGGTCATATGGGCTTTTTAACGGAAACTTATTTAAGCCATTTAAGTGAAGCCATAGAAAAGTTGATCGCCCAAGACTATAAAATAGAAGAACGTTCAATGTTGGCGGTTAGGGTGTTTCGTAATGATGCTCTTTTATGGGAAGCACTAAGCCTTAATGAAATGGTCTTGCATCGAGAGCCGTTAACTAGTATGTGTCATTTTGAAGTAAAGATTGGTGAACACGCTCCCGTAGATGTGGCAGCGGACGGTATTATCATTTCAACTCCAACAGGGTCTACGGCTTATTCGTTGAGTGCGGGAGGTCCGGTGGTGACGCCAGAAGTTCCCGTATTGCAGCTTGCGCCAATTTGCCCCCATTCTCTAGCTTCTCGGTCTTTGGTATTTAGCGATCGCGAACCCGTTAAAATTTTTCCCGCTACGCGTAATCGCATGGTAATGGTAGTAGATGGCAATGGTGGATGCTATATTTTGCCAGATGACCATATCCAAGTCGAAAAATCAGTTTATCCAGCTCGTTTTATTCGTCTGCGATCGCCTGAATTTTTCCGTATTCTCAGGGAAAAGCTCGGCTGGGGACTACCTCACATCGCTAAGCCAACTTCGGTTGAGCTACCTTAAAGTAAGCGTTATTTAAGTATTGCCCTAGGGTTTAATCGTTTTGATGAATACCAAATCTAGCACAGCTAATTCGCCGATTCTCTTACTTACCGATCGCACTTTTGCCCAACAAGCGAGTATAGACTTACAAACTCTGGGCTATTTACCTGTTGTCGAAAAAGCTCAAAGAGGATGGCTTAAGTTAAGCAGTCATCAAGCAGCTATGGTAATTGTCGATCGCGCTTTTACAGGTAAATTTGGCTTTGATTTATGTCGTCAGTTACGTAATGCAGGCGATCGTACCCCAATATTAATGTTGGTAGAACAAGAAACCGTAGCCGAGAGAGTTGCTTGCTTAGAAGCAGGGGCAGACGATTATTTATTAAAACCCTATCAAAGAGAAAAATTACTAGAGCAAATTAAACTATATCTTCAGCCAGAAATTGGCATTTCTGAACAGCTTAGATTTGGCGAATTAATTCTCGATTTAAGTACTCGCCAAGTGATTAGACAAGAGCAAATTATTGACTTAACAATGAAAGAGTTTGAGTTGCTTAAATATTTAATGTCTAACCCACAGCAGGTAATGACCAGAGAAGAGATTATCGAGAACGTTTGGGGATACGATTATCGTGGTGAATCTAATGTGATTGAAGTATATATTCGCTATTTAAGACTTAAAATAGAAAGCCAAAACCACAAAAGGCTAATTCAGACTGTTAGAGGTATTGGCTATGTGTTGAGAGAAGCATAAGAAGCATAATTTGTGGTTGATCATTATCTGTTAGCTTAAAAAAGCTAATAGCTATATGCGAAGCGGTATCCTTTAGGACGAACTAACTAATTGAAAGCGAAGCAGCGGACGCGACGTAAGGAGGACGCGACGTAAGGAGGACGCGATATGCGGAGCGGTATCCTTTAGGACGTAAGGAGCTAATCCTTTAGGGCTAATCCTTTAGGGCGGTCTTGGGGGTTTCCACCAAACTAAGCGGTGCAAGCAAGGCGCGTTTTGCGAGACAGTCCGTTGCGGGGGTTCCCCCCGTTATAGGAACTGTCGAGGTTGAGTAAGAATCTTCTTACTCAAAAGCCGCCGCCCCATGA
>DATNPK010000043.1 GCA_036703275.1 Coleofasciculaceae cyanobacterium
GAACTGAAATTGCTTTTCGTAATTCGGCTAAGGTCTCTTCTTCTTCTGGATTTAGTTGAATACGCAGTGGTGCTGGCATGCTTATTTCATTTTTTCTCCTTATCTATCTTATATTTAATTACACCCATCTACTTAGAACAACAAATATCAATTTAAATTGTTGGTTTTATTGGAATTCCATTTGTTGAGAATATCTTTAACTAAAGCTTGTTTGAGCCAAATCTGCACCACAATCAATAGAGGAATAGCGAGAAATAAACCCAAGAATCCGAACAAGCTAGCAAAAACCACAACTGCCAAGATTGTAAATACTGGCAACAGATCTGCCTCTTTTTTCATAATCAGAGGCACTAAAACTAGGCTTTCAAACTGCTGAATCCCGATGTAAAGCAATATTACTGCCAGAGATTTCCAAGGGGCCACGAGCAAGGCAAGCAGTGCCGGTGGTATGACGCTCAAGGTTGGTCCAACATTGGGAACAAATTCCAATAAACCTGCCAAAATCGCGTTAACAAAAGGCAGAGGAACTCCCAAAATTGACAACCCAATAAAAGACACCAAGCCGATAACAGCCATAGCGATTAGTGTACCTTTAATCCAGCCAACCAACGAAGCTTCGCACTCACCAAGAATCTCATCAACCCGCCTGCGGTAAAAGGCAGGAAAAGCCAAGATAAAAATGCGTCGGTATTGAGCAGGATTTGCTAAGAGCATGATGGTTAGAACCAAAAACAGCAAGATGCTCAAGACAATACTGAAAGAGTTATTCAGGAAAACAAAAAAGTTGTTTAGCCATCGCGAAATCCATGTTTGTACTTGTTGAGTGAGATTTTCTAAACCGCGAAACTCTTGGAATTGTTCTAACATTGAGTCAGGAATTACAGATTGCAACCGCTCAAACCAAGTACGCAGTCGTTGGGGTACTTGTGGCAAAATACCAACTAATTGTTGTAACTGTTCAACAATTCTCGGTACAACCAGCGCAAAAAAGCCAATGATGACTGCCAGGAGAATAATAATTGTAATAGCAATGGCAAATCCTCGTTTGACGCGCGAGCGCTGCAATCGGCGCACGACTCGGTTTAAAACTGTTGCCAAAATGACGGCAGCAAATAGCAGCAGAACAACTTGCCGAATTTGCCACAGAATGTAAAGAGAAATTATCAGGGCGATTAAACCCAGCCATTGCCCGAAGCGCACAACTTTATCTCCATTAAAAATTGCTTAGGAATTTTTATCCACAATCGGACGACCTTCGCTATCTACGTCTAACTCTTCTCGACGAATTTGCTTGCTCGCATTGACGGTATCGCGCTTAACCTCTTTTCTAACACTAACTTCTTCACGCAATACTGCTTCTTTGCCAATTTCGGGTTTTTCTTCGTAAACATCCATGCGAGCTACTTCTTGCTCGCGAAAGTCAGCTTCCCCAGGCGAAACTGGCTGACCTGCGTTTTCTGGAATTTTGCGCTCGATAACGACTTGCTCTTTTTCAACTGGGACAGCAACGTTTTGGGTTTGGGTTTCAACGCGTTTACCAATGCTGACTTCTCCAGTTTTTTGGCGTTGTTTGTTGGCAACTAATCGCTCTTCATAGAGTTTGAGAGTTTGATGGTCGCGATCGCTCATCTCGAATAGATCTGGTTTTTGTTGATAAATGTCTCGATCGCGCTCAACGTAGTCAGTTTCAGTTGAAGGCATTGTTGTTTCAGGAGCTACATTAGGCATAGAAGCACTAGCAGTACCTAACTGAGTTGCCGTCCCCATAGTTCGAGCGCCATATACTCCCGTTACCCGTTCTTCATAGTCGCGATCTATATTGAGATCTTCGCTAAATTCGGGTAAATTTTGCACTTGCTCTTTAGTTAACCCTACAGCGTATACACGGCGATCGCTAAAATCTATTTGAGAACGTCCCACAGGTAGCAACACTTGCTTACCAAAAATCCAAAAACCCGTATCAACTACCAAATATCGAAAACGGCCTGTCTCGTCAACCATGATGTTTTTAACGCTGCCAATTTTGTCATCGTCTATGTCTGAATAAACATCATATTTTTTGATGTCATCACCCTCAAAAGCATCTTGGTAGTTCGGATTAAATTCTTCTAGTTTGTAAAGAACCATTTTATTTTCATTCCTATTTTAAGTACAAGCTAATTGGATATCAAGTTAAATTTTAAATGTGGAAAACTCGGGGAACATTAAAAGTTTTATCGGTGTTGGTGAACAAGGTATGATGTACTTCAATCATCGTTTCCCTTTAACCCAAATACCACAGTTAAACTACAAGCTAGACGCAAGATTTTAGTTAAACGTGGAGTCACATCAGACGATATCCTAGAGTCTATGAATGACTATTACTTTGGACAGGCAAATTGTCTAATGTTAAAGGATCTTGAAAATGCAAAAACTGTCTAGGAGTACCTATTTCTATTCCTTTATCTTTCATCGCTAGCTTAAGACGACGGCGAAACTCACGAGCAACTTTCCATTGCTGTAAGGGTTCAGTTTTAAGCCAGACGCGAATTAACATTCCAGAGTGTTCAATTGCATCAATGCCTAAGACTTCTGGTAGTTCGATCAGTTGAGTCTGCCAATAGCGATCGCGGTACATTTCTTGAGCGATTTCTTGCAAGACTTTTAAGGCGCGATCGGGATTCGTTCCATAGGCAATTTTAATGGTTAAATCGACTCGTGACCAATCTTTAGAGTGATTTTCGACGACGATAATTGCACTGTTAGGAATAGTAATTAATTTCCCTTCGCTATCTCGAAGCTGGGTGATTCGTAAGTTCAAATTTTCGACTAAGCCATTTGCATTGCCAATAGAGATGACATCGCCGACAGCATATTGATCTTCAACCAAAATCAGAAATCCGTTAATTGCGTCTTTGACAACACTTTGAGCAGCAAAAGAAATCGCTAGACCAATAATTCCCGCACCTGCCAGTAGAGGTACTAAATCTACGCCGATCGCCGATAAAGCAATTAATACTCCTGTACCTACTAAAATAATGCTCGTAACGCTTTTTATTACCCGCGACAGGGTAGAAAGACGTAAAGCGCGTCGATGAGAAGTTTGAGATGTCAGAAATTCACTTGTTTGTACAGTTTCAAAAAAGCGATCGGTCAAAAGATCGTCGAGTCGAAGCAATACGTAAGTTCCTATGCCGATGCCTAAAAGTTGTAAAGGTGTTGATATTATTAATGGTTGCAGCCAACGAGTATAAGGAAACAGTTCCAAGATAATAAAGGTACTGCCTCCCCAGATCCCAACTTGTCCTAAATGCAAAAGTCGCCGTTTTAAATCACTAGAGTTACGCTGTCTTTGCTTGATTAATTGCTGCTGTACTATCAATTCTGTATCTGCATTCAACTGCTCGCTCGACTGAGAAGAATTTAGGGGATTGTCGGGAATTTCGGCTTCTATTGTTTGCTTTTGACGTTGGTAGCGTCGCTGCCAGGTGGCAAATACACTACTAAGAGCGATCGCGCCGACAACAATTCCCCCAGTAATGATTCCCTGACGGACGAGAAAATTGGGCTGCCTTTCTTTTTTTGCTCTCAGTAGCGACGTTTTGACAATAGAAGCATATTCGTTTGCCAGCCTTTGTGGGTTACTTCCGTGTATTTGGGCATCTAAGGTCGTTACAGTCATTAAATAGCGGTTGTTAACGGAAATAATTGGCAAACCACTACTTTGATCGATTTTCGTTGTGACTTCTAAGCGCTCATAATCACTGCTGACAATTTGTTCTAGATTATTTTCGATAGTTTTAACTCGTTGATTGATGGGGTTATTGCCTCCATCGGTGGTTACAGGAGTAGCGATCGTAAATAACTGATTACCATCTAAGTTCACCGTACCTGTTTGAACTGTTCGATCGCTGCTATTAGCAACCAGCAAATTATTAAGCTGCGGTAAATTCAAATTGGGTATTTGCGGAGTTTGTCCGAAGACGACGGAAGTTGAAGAAATTAATATTAAGGCGATCGCGCTTACTCCTACAGTGACAAACTTAGCTTGAATTCGTTTGCGAATTCTCATTCTCATCTCCTCTAACTTTGAACTTCTGTAGGAACAACCAAAAAAATCTACTTAAGTAATAATTTATGTCGACATAGCCTCTATACCAATAACATGAGTTGGAGCGATCGCAATTTGATAACGTAATTCTTTGACAAGTTGAGTTAAGGTGAGAAACTGAGTTTGATTGGCTTTGCCAGTGCGCGGAGCGCAACCATAGCAATTTTGTTTCCCAAGCAGTGTTTCTATTTCTTGCGCTATTCGCGACCCCTCGGTAAAACCAGCACTACCCAAGGCACCTACTAACTTATGAGCTTCCTGTTCTGCTTTTTGCCGTAATTGCCAAGTTAGTTTATTTCGACCTAAAGCTTGAATTGCCAAATCTATTACTGAGAGGCGATCGCTAATTCCCGCTTCAAGAGCGTCCCGAAATTCAGCGACTGCTGATAAGATCTGTTGTTTCATCTCGTTGAGATCTGGCTCGGCTGGCTCTTTTTCCAGCAATTTTAAACGATAACCCAAACCATATACCGTTTCAATCAAATCACTTGGCGCACCTGCTGCTTTAAGTTTCTGTCTTAAGCTTTTGATATAAGACTTAATCGTATTTTCTTGAGGAGGATCTTCTAAATTCCATAAAAGATCGACGATCGCGCTGCGACTGAAAACGCGCTGACCGTTTCTGAGAAAAAGCTCTAGCAAGGAATATTCTTTGGCTGTGACGTGTAAAACTCGATCATCATAGGTGACTTTGCAGCTACTGGGATCGAGCCGTAGAAGCCCCCATTCCAAGACTGTAGGAAGAGGCGTATTTGCCCGACGCAGTAAGGCGCGAATTCTAGCCAATAACTCTTGAAAATCGAAGGGTTTGACGAGGTAATCATCTGCACCTGCATCTAACCCTTTAACCTTGTCGGTTCTAGTATCTTTTGCCGTAATCATCAGAATAGGCGTATGATAACCTTCTCGTCGTAATTTTTGACACAAGCTAATCCCATCTATTTCTGGCAGCATAACATCGAGCAAAATTAAATCGTAGTTAAATGCAGTTGCCAATTCCCAGCCATTTTGACCGTCAGAAGCGATATCGACCAAATAATGCTGTTGTTTAGCCAGTGTCGTAGCCATGAATTGAGCTATATAATTATCATCCTCAACTACCAGAATTTTCATAAAATTAAAGTTGTTTTTTGAAAAAGCGATCGATAGCAAAATTTGTATTTATACCTGTAATAAATTTTTTCGTTCCACTTAACATCTACCAAAAGTGGCTAAAAAAGGTACATCTGTAAAAAAATGTTGGTTACAGTTTTTTGGTACTCATCTGAGCGAAATCCGAAACCCAAGGATCGATTATTTTATATTCTAAGTTAAAAATGTACTATTAGAACACACAGCGTATCACCTCGTCTACCCTGTAGTAAACTAAATGTTGAATAGTTTATTCCTCACTTCTGGCAAGACTAGCAACAAGGGCAATCAATTCAATCGCCTTAATTGGTTTAGAAATATGTAATTGAAAGCCCTCGGCTAAAGCTTTTTGGTAATCTTCAACTCTAGCATACGCCGTCAGAGCAAGAGCAGGTATGCGCTCTCCCATCTCTGGTTCGAGTTCTCTAATTTTACGGATGAGTGCGTAACCATCTTCTCCTGGCATTCCAATATCGCTTACCAATACATCTGGTCTTTGTCGTTCTAGTGATTCAAGTGCCTCACTTACAGAACCCACAGCCACAACTTCCGCCCCGCATTCTTCGAGTACTACACTTATCCACCTTCGTGCATCTTCATCGTCGTCTACAACCAAGACCTGCAAACCAGTTAGAGAAATAGTAGACTCTTCCCTTGCTTCCCTTGCTTCTCCTACTTCTCCTACTTCTCCTACTTCCCCTACTTCCCCTACTTCCCCTACTTCCCCTACCTCTCGGGATCTTTCCAAAAGAGGTAAGATGACTGTAAAAGTAGCCCCTTGTCCTATGCCTGGACTTTCTACTTTAATAGTGCCGCCGTGAAGCTTTATTAAATGATGCGCGATCGCCAATCCCAAACCTAAACCTTTACTCGATCTAGAACTCGTGCTATCTGCCTGACGAAAACGATCGAACACATGGGGCAAAAACTCGGCACTAATTCCAATTCCCGTATCGCTGACCTCAATTTGAACATAACGATTTGTTGTTTTTTGTTCGCTATAATTGATTACCGACAATCGTATCTCGACGTGTCCGCCAAAAAGAGTGAATTTGATAGCATTGGACAGTAAATTTAAGATCGCCTGTTGCAAGCGCTCCCAATCTCCTCGAACTAGGAAAGATGGGGAAGAAATTTTAGAATCTTCTACAGAGGGAGCGAAAACAGACTCTAGATCAATTCCTTTAATATCTGCGGTAGGCTGCACAACTTCAATCGCTGATGTAATAACATCAATCAAATTGACTCTGCCGAAATTGAGGGAAATATCTCCTCTGACGATGCGCGAAATATCGAGGAGATCTTCAATCAGTTGCATCTGCGAATTGGCATTCCGTTCGATTGTTTCTATTGCTCCTGCTGCTTTCTCCTCATCTAGCATACCAGTTTGCAACATTCCAGCCCAACCGACGATCGCTGTCATGGGTGTGCGTAATTCGTGAGAAATTATTGCTAAGAAATCATCTTTGGTACGGTTAGCAGCTTCTGCTTCTGCACGCGCAGCTTGTTCACGTAATAGTAATTGCTCTCGTTCCTCTTCTGCTTGCTTGCGCTCGGTAATATCTTGCATAATTTTGGAAAACCCATAGAGATTTCCCTCTCTATCTCGCAAAGGAGTAATAAAACAATGCGCCCAAAAGAACGAGCCATTTTGGCGGATGTGCCAGCGATTTTCTCGAGAAAATCCTTCGGTTATTGTTGTATTTAATACTCGTTCTGGTAAACCTTGGGTGATCGCTTCTCGGGTAAACAGATGAGAAAAAGGTTGACCGATAATCTCTGCTTCTCGATAGCCTAAGATCTTTTCTGCTCCAGCATTCCAACTGCTAATAAAACCGTTTACATCTAACATAAAAATAGCGTAGTCGGTAACTCCCTCTAAGAGCAAGTAATAGCGTTCTTCGCTTTGACGCAGACGCTTAAAATTGTACTGTGCTTCTTTGGCATGACGTTCTGCTCGCTGTTGGGTGAAACGCAATTTAGTGTTGAGAAATACAAGCAGTAATCCTACTAACACAAATTGTATTAATCCGCCGATAGTGCCGACTCGATTGAATGTTAGCGAAAAAAATGAAGGAGGAATAAAGTAAATGCGGACGACGACAGCTAAAACAATAGCAAACAATCCCGCTCCCATCCCACCGTACCAAGAACTGACCATGATCGCAGCCAGAAATAGTGGATACAAATGGGGTTGAATCAGCCACCACATCAAGCGTGTCAGTATAAACGCTACGAAGACAGCGACAAACGCGATACCATATTGTTTCAAATGTGCGCTGTTTAATTCGATCATAGTTCACTTTTTTCAAACAGTAATTTTTCCCCGACTTTTCCACTTTTGCGCTTTAACTTTAAAAGCATAAATTTTGTGTTATCTTGTTCCTTCTTAATGCCTTCCCCAAACTTTTACAAGTGAGTATTGGATGGGTTGGGCATTTTCTTTTTTTAATTTTTGTTAGTAGTTATCGATATCCATAACATTCAAAGTAGCGCGATCGCTATTTATCTTAGTTTGATATTAATATGCGAGGCTTCGGATTAGGTTCTATTTTTGGGTTTGAAATCCGCGTCGATTTATCTTGGTTTCTTATTTTTTTTCTAATCTTATGGACTTTTATTGGCAATGTATTTCCAGCTAACTATCCAGGACTCTCCCAAGGGACATATATCATCATAGGAGTCGTGACGACATTGTTATTTTTTGCTTCGCTACTGGCTCATGAACTCTCTCGCTCTTTTGTAGCTAGAGCCAAAGGTATTCCTGTAGAAGGTATCACACTGTTTGCTTTTGGTGGGGTATCGCGTACTCGCAACTAAGAATCAGTGACTAATAATCAATCCGAATCGAATTTTTCTCAACGTTTGTGGCTTTTTATATCAAGTCGCACCAGTATCGCTGTCGGTGCAGTTTTTCTTGTTGCCTTTATTGCTGGTGCTTGGTATGCTCGCAACTTAATCGACGAAAGGTTAGTACCACTAGTTGAAAGAAATCTCAAGCAATTACTTGGAAGACCCGTAGAAATTGGGGAAGTAGCAGGTTTTTCTCTTAATAGTTTGCGATTTGACTCTGCATCAATTCCGGCTACTCCCAAAGATCGCGATCGCATAACAGCAGAAGCAGTAAAAGTTGAGTTCAATCTTTGGCGACTCCTGATTAACCAAACTTTAGGTTTAAATGTCACCTTAATCGATCCTGATATCTATCTTGACCAAACACCAGATGGTAGCTGGATTTCAACGGCAATTCAACTCCCTGAAGGAGGAAGCGATTTTATTGAGATTGATTTGGAAACGATTAAAGCGAAAAATGCCGATCTGGTGTTAAACCCAACTCCTGAACCTGGTAGACCTCAAGGTCAAGTTGCGATCGCTCAGGTAGATGCTATTGCTCGGTTTTTGGAGTCCGATCGGGGTATTGAGTTTGAAGTCAATGGTCAACCCACTAAAGGCGGTAATTTTGATATTAATGGGGAATATTTGCCTACATCGCAACAAACCGAACTTGCCATTGAAGGGCAAAATCTATTAGCTGCCGATGTTAGTCGCTTATTAGATTTACCTATAACCCTGCAAGCAGGACGTACTGACGCAGACTTAACAGTACAATTGCAGCCCGATCGAGAGCAACCAGTAGTTTTAGGTCAAGCAAATTTGAGTAACGTCACTGCCCAAATTCCCAATATTCCGCAAAAGTTCTTTAATACTCAAGGAACACTAATATTTCAAAAAGGTCAGAATATTGCCTTAGAAAATCTTACTACTCGCTATGGTACAATTCCCATTCAGTTTGCTGGGTCGTTAAATACCCTAGAAGGTTATAATCTCTCAGGTCAAGTTGACGCTGTTAGTGCCAAAAATTTGTTCGATACTTTAGATGTCGATTTGCCATTTCCGACGACAGGAACACTACAAGCCAATCTTCAGTTACAAGGCGCGATTGAACAACCGATCTTAACTGGAAACGTTAGCACGATTCAAACTGCCAAAATCGATCGCCTTGAATTTAGTAACCTAAACACTCGCTTTCGTCTTACCCCAGAACAGCTTACCTTTACCAATATTCGTGGTACTCCTGTAGCAGGGGGTTTGGTAACTGGTAGTGGTCGGATCGACTTAGAACAAAACGAACTTGTTGTAAATTTGCAGGGGCAAAACGTTTCAGGAAATGCGATCGCCCGTGGGTATGGAAATTCCCCAGACTTTACCATTGGCGATGTTTCGGGAACGGCAAGGATTGCGGGAACTCCTGATAATATAAGAACTGTAGCTCAATTACGAACTTCCAATGCTACCTATCCAGGTCGGGCGGAAGTTGTAGTTACCAATGAGGGGAGAACTCTAGTTAGAAATGCTGTCTTTCAAGTGGCAGGTGGTACGGTACGAGGTCGCGGTCAATATAACCAAGGTCAGTTTCAAGGTGTTGTCAATGCTTCTAACGTGGCACTTAATCAATTTAATCAGGACTTACGAGGACAATTAAATACCAATTTGCGCTTTTCGGGAACTGCTTTTGATTTATCCAACATTCAAGCACAAGGACAGGTAGGGTTTTCCCAAGGATTAGCTTTAATCGAGCAACCCCTGACAGCACAGGTGCGTTGGAATGGCGAGCAAATTATCGTTCGCGAGGCAACTGCACCAGGTTTTAAGGCTAATGGAACTGTAGGCGTGCGGTTAGAGGAAAACCAAATACCAGAAATCGCAGCCTTTAATCTCAACGTTCGAGCAGATGATTATGATTTACAATATCTTGGTTTAGATTTTCCTGGTAATATTGCCCTGACGGGTGCAGGAGATTTTACTGGACGGGTCACGGGAAGTCCCAACGCACCCAATGCCATAGGAGATATTCGACTACAAAATTTAACTGTTAACGATTTAGCCTTCGAGCCAGTTTTAACAGGAAGATTAAATGCTCAAGCAGGTCAACAGACACAACTGCAAGTAAGCGGTCAGCAGGATCGACTTGCTTTTGTCCTCGATCCTAATAATCAGCCCTCTTCATTTTTTATTAGACGCAATCAGGCTGTAGCCAGAAGCATAACTAAAGGTGAAAATCTCATTGTCGATGTCGAAGATTTTCCCGTAGCCGTGCTGAGAAACGCTATACCAGGCGATGCTTTACAAAATTTAGAACCGATCGCTGGGGATATATCGGGCAACCTAGTTATCGATCTAGCTGAAAATATTGCTGAATCGAGCGTTGTGGGAGAATTCGCGATCGCTCAACCGAGATTAGGCTCAATTACAGCCCAGGAATTTCGTGGACGTATTCGTTATGAAAATGGCGATTTTACTTTGCGAGAGGGTCAATTACTTCAAGATGAGAGTCGTATTGCTTTGAGTGGCGATTTGCAAGCAGGAAGCGAGTTTCAGTTTCAAATTAACTTAGACTCTGTCAGAATCCAGCGTGTCTTACAAACTTTAAATTCATTGACATCTCAAGATTTTGCTAGCGAGACTCAACCTGCAAATTTAGCAGGAGCAAAGATTCTCCAAAACATATCTGTCGGTTTGCCCAATGCTTCCCTACTCGCTCAACTACGTCGATTCTTAGAAATAAAAGCCTTAGTAGCACAACGTCGAGAAAGCAGCGAAACTACCATCCCGACTTTAGCCGAATTAAATGGTACTCTCAATGGCACTATAACTGTATCTGGTTCGTTACAGCCAGGAAGGCAACAAGCATTTAACGTTAACTTCGATCTTTTCGGCGATGATTGGGTGTGGGGAGAATATACCATTGATGAAGCGATCGCCCAAGGAACTTATGAGAATGGGGTTTTGACCCTGCAACCTTTACGAGTCGATCTGGGTGAAGCATTTTTAGCTTATAGCGGACAGTTGGGACAAAAGGAATTATCGGGACAGTTAGAAGTAGAATCTTTGCCAGTAACCTCGATCGAGCCTTTTTTACCGACAGCATTACCCGTGAATGTGGCAGGTGAAGTAAACGCACTCGTCAATATAACAGGTAGTTTAAACAATCCTGCTGCCCAAGGCGAGGTGGCATTAGTTGGGGGAAGGGTAAACAAGCAACCCCTCGAAACCGCACAACTTGATTTTACTTATAACGATGCACGGTTAAATTTTGAGAGTAATGTATCAGTAGCACAGACACAGCCGCCAGGAGAAATTACAGGTAGTATCCCCGTAGAGTTGCCATTTGCTTCTGTCGAGCCAGATAGCGATCGCATTAACCTTGAAGCGAACGTACAAAATGAAAACTTGGCATTACTCAATTTATTTACCAATGCAGTTACTTGGGTAGATGGTCAGGGACAAGTCAATATTGAGGTGGGAGGAACTTTAAACCAGCCGAGGGTAATTGGAACAGCTTCGGTTGACAATGCTACTTTTAGGACGCAAGCTTTACCGCAACCCCTGACGAATGTAACTGGTCAGTTAGAGTTTAATGGCGATCGCCTTATTGTAGAAGAGATTCAAGCAAATTACAATCGCGATCGCGGAGCGTGGGCGGAGCCCAATCGCATCACGGCTGAAGGAGTCTTACCTATTTTTAATACCGAACCAGCCCAGCAACTAGCAGCAAACAACCCTCTGACTGTATCTTTCAACAATCTGGGTATTAATCTCAAAGGACTATATCAAGGCGACGTTAGTGGCAATATTGCTATTACCAATACAGTCTTTTCTCCCGATCTTGGCGGAACAATTCGTTTAACCAACGGTGAAGTATTAATTGGAGGAACAGAACAAACCCCAATAACAGAAGCCGATCCAGCCGTTTTGGAAACACCACCAGAAACTTCTATCTCCGAATCTCCCATAACCTTTACTGGGTTACAATTGGTTCTCGCTGAAAATGTTCGTATCATCAATCAGCCCTTACTCAACTTTGAAGCAGAGGGGGATCTAACAATTAATGGCACTTTAGATAATCCTCGTCCTGTAGGAGTTGTCAGTTTGACAGGGGGACAAATTAATTTATTTACAACTCAATTCACTTTAGATCGCGGTTCTGAACAAACGGCAAGATTTACTCCCCGAGGAGGACTCGATCCCATTCTCAATATTAATCTTGTGGCAACTGTACCGACGGTAACTGGCGGTAGGATCAGTAGACCAACTACAAGTCCTGTTATATCTAACGAAATTCAAGACCTTTCTGCAACTGATTTCGGTACTATTAGTAGTGTTCGTGTAGAAGCAACGGTACAGGGAGCGGCCAGCGAATTAGAGGAGAATGTAGAACTAACTAGCGATCCTGCGCGCAGTGAAGCAGAAATTGTGGCTTTGCTGGGAGGTTCTTTTGTTAATGCTTTTAATGTGGGTCAAGCCAATCCTGCTTTAGGACTTGCTGCTATCGGTGGTTCGACTCTCTTTAACAACCTGCAAGGCAACTTTAGCGAACTATTTTCCGCGATCGGCATTAGTGAATTTCGCTTGTTTCCAACGATTGTAACTGACTTGGAGGATAATACTTCGGTACTTGGTTTAGCAGCAGAGGCAATATTCGATTTGATTAACGATTTTTCGGTTTCTGTGTCCTATGTTATTACTGCTGATGAACCTCTACGTTATAACCTAATTTACCGCCTTAGTGATGACGTTAGATTGCGTGGTTCTAGCAATTTTGCTGGTGAGAATCGCGCCGTAGTTGAGTATGAAAAAAGATTTTAGTTCTAAAGTTTTTCAAAAAATATTCTGAATTGAAGATCCCAATTGAAGATTATTTGGCTACGCTAGCGCAGAGTCGATCGCTTGCTTTTAGAGTTACTGAAAATATCTCAAAAGCTAATAGCTGAAAGCTAGAAACCGATTGACAAATAACATAGTGATTAACTTATCATAGTTGACTAATATTTTTTTTATCCATACCTTGCTTCGAGTCGCGATATGGATTTTTCTCACGATTTAGTTAGTCTTCTTCTTCGCCCACACCTTCTTCTTCAAGCACACCTTCTTCTTCAAGCACACCTTCTCTTTCTTCAAGCACACCTTCTTCTTCTTCATACGGTTCTTCTACGCCAGCATCGCAAGCTGGAAGAATAATGGCAAAAAATGCTAGTGCGATCGCTCCTACCGGTTTTAGAAAAAAATTCTTTTGACTTGTTTGATTAATCATGAAAAACCTCCTATTTGAACTTAAACTAAAAATTATTTCTATTGGTTAGATTAATGAAACTTTTAATATGAAACCTCAGTCATTAGATAGATCTTTTTAATAAATTTCTATCTAATAGAATAAACAAATATTAACTAACATTGTCTTCAATATTTCTGATTAGTTCTGCGATTTGGGTATATTTAACTGCATTTTAAGTTCAGCAATACCAGCAATTTTTACGCTTATTTGCCAAGAAAAATTTTCGGTTGGAATTTTTATTTTTCTAATTTTTTGATTAGTTATTTTTGTATGTAGGCGATCGCGTTGCCTGCTGGATTTGGGCAAGGTAAAAATGATGAAGTTAGATTGCGCGGTTTTACTATTTTGCTGGTGAGAATTGCGCCGTAGTTGAGGATGAAACAAGATTTTAATCGAAAATTAGCTATTCTATAAATTAAATTCCTCATGAGTTGGAAAAAAATTTGATTTCGGTTGAGGCTACTCTATTAGTTCTTTCATAATTCGGATTTCTTCCTTCTGTGTCCGAACAATCTCCGTGCATAGCTCCTCAATGCGTGGGTTTGTTATCGCTGACTGTTGACAAACGAGAATAGCAGCAGCATGGTGGGGAATCATTGAGCGTAAAAATTGCTGGTTTCCTACTCCCGCTTGCGTCCGAACTAAAGTCCAGAACATTAATATTAGTAACGTTCCCAACGCCAGAAGTATGATGATCAGCATTGCCGAGATCAGTAGCCCTGTCATGTACACCTGGTTTAAGCTGAGGAACAGGTTACTAAACTCGTTGACTCGCGAATACATGATAGCGAACATCACGACGTAAGAAATTGACAGTGCAATCAGCAAGGGTAACATAAGACTTCATGCCCGATTGAGATTTCATGTCAGATTTAGACTCAGTATTGTGTGTGGACTTCATGTTGGATGTTTTCTTATTGGTTTAGAGATTCAGCCTTGCTAAAAGTAACGAGACTGTAAATGAAATGGCAAATTTTTTTTCATCGTGTAACTTATTTCTATTGATAGCGATTTTGCTGCTTCAGCTTCACTGTAAAAAGTGGCATAGGTGACTGCATCTACCTAATGGTGCAATTAAAATTTGTTTCTAAAGAACTATAGGAATTTCATCCAAATTTCATTTTTGTATGTATGCGATCGCTTTACCTGCTGGATTTGGGCAAGGTGAATCTGTGGATCTGCTAAATGTGGCTTTTAAAATATATTGCCAGCAAGAGATGCATCTGAGTGGCAAAATTCCTCTATTTCTCCTCGACTTTTCCACCTAATTAGTTTTAACTAGAAAGTATATAAGTAGGTAGGCGAAATAATTTATCAAACCCGAACCTTCAATTTTTTTCCCTAAACCCTAACCCCTACCCCCTGTCATCGCTATTTTCTATTTAATTACACCCACCTACTTATATCCCACCAAAAAATTTTGTACTTTTGGAGCGTTAGTCTGATGAAACCAGAGCGTCATAGCAACCTACTGTTTCTCTTCTTGATCTCCCTCGCCATAATTTTAGGTATTTTTGTCATTGGTAGATTTGCCAATCAATTTTTGAAGCAAGCCCCAGATTTTAATGATGGAATTAGTGAGCCATCATCCGAAGAAATAGATTAACAAAATTATTAACTGAATTATTTTAATAATTAAAACAAGTTTGTTTGCTCAATAAATTTTACTAATCCAATATTCTTTATTAAAAAAAATAGGTAATTAACCATTTTTATAGCTGATTTTAATTAAGAGGATAAATTAATCGTGACTGTTAAAAAAATTTTAGTTATTGATGATGAAGATGATATTCGTAAATTAATTCAAACCTGTTTAGAAATTATGGGAAGGTGGCAAGTCATAACAGCTTCTTCTGGTAGTGAAGGATTAGATTTGGCTCAAATTAATCTACCCGATGCAATTCTTTTGGATGTAATGATGCCAAAGATCGATGGTTTAAGTACTTTTAAAAAATTGCAATCTAACCCAATAACTAGCAACATTCCTGTTATTTTAATGACAGCTAAAGGACCTTCTTGGGAATCAAAGTTTACAGAATTAGGTGTAAAAGGCGTAATTAATAAACCGTTTAATCCTTTAAAAATAGCCAATCAAGTAGCAGCAGCTTTAAGTTAAAACCCTGATATAAGTTTTTAAGAAAAAAGAATCAAAAGTACCAATTGGCGGGATATCGAATTATAGCTTGGGTAGGACAGGCAATACTTGCTATTTTTACTATCTTTGCTGTTGCTAGAGGTAATTGGCTCAATGCTTTAGCTCTTGCTTTGTTTCTAGTTGCCTCTTTCGTTTTCGTGGTTCGAGACGATCGCTTGCCAACTCTAGTTGATTTTTTGTTGGTTGTAGCAGTCTGATTAAATGCAATGGGTTGGGTTTGGGGCTTTTTTGCTATGCCAGGAGCTTATAACGAAATTGTTCACGCTTACACTACTTTTGCCATTACTTTGGCATTGAGTTTTTTAGTTTACAGTTTCGATGCTAGGAATTTTGCGCGTAATCTCAAAATTATAGATTTCTATGGATTAATATCGACTTCGGGATCGGATAGGTTGATTTTAGCAGGGGTAATATTATCAATAACTAATACAGCTTGCTGAGAATATTCTGATTCCAATCTTTGTTTTAGCTCTGGGTTTAAATTTAAATTGTAGTCTCTTTCCAACTCAGCTAGAGAAAAAGGACGAACACTACCTCTTGCAAAAATTTCTGCATTTATTTCAGGAGTTGGTTGAGGAGCAATGCTTAGTACTAATAAATCTTTTCCACCACTTAAATTATACTCAGACAAAGTAAAAGTATTGTTATCTAGTACTTCTTCAACTTTTCCTTTAACTGCAACTGGTTTATTGTAAAAGTTTTGAGGATTTTCAGTTATTTCGCTGGCAGAGGGGGATAAAGTAATTGATTCGGCAATAATTGCTGGTCGGTCTTTATAAAGCTTAACTACATCTGGAGATAAATCTAAATCTTGATTTTCTATAATATTAGATGTAATTACTCGGTCTACTGTACCCGTTACCTGCACGATGCCATTTTCTGGTAGTTCAGGCAAAAGTTTACCAGAACGATCGATTACTAGTACTCTTTGACCACCAAAATATAGTTCGTCGGCAAGAGCGAAAACTGATTCTGATTTAATTTCTTCAACTGCGCCTCTGAGTGTAACCGTTTTACCGATAAGTTTTTGGGTTTGTTCGATAATTTCTTCTGGAGTTACTCTGGGTCTTGATTCTTGAGCCGTAACTTGGAAATAATTGGTGTTTCTTGCAGTTGTAAATAATGGTAGTGCTAAAAGAGATAAGCCTAAAGCACTCTTGGATATAATTTTCCATGGCATCGAACGATATTTTGACATAATTTGACTCCTTAAACGAGGATTATATATTGAAATATATAAACAATTTACTTATTTTTATTGACTTGCTTTTAATATTTAAAATAAAACTAATGTTATAAGAATTCCTCTCTCAAAAGTTAGATTACTGTTTAAAGTATTTGATAAGAAAATTTAAAATTAAAGTTTAAAAATTAAATTTTAATAGTTAAGAAAAATAAAAAATATTTTTGACAAACTCTTTTCTGATAAATCCAAAACATAATTTTATTTATCAAAATAATTTAAACTTTTGTCTAATAGCGATCGCTAAAAATTAGAATGACTTTTATATGGCAATCTTATTTGATTGGTGAACCTGTAGCTCTCTTCAAAAGCAAGAAAGAAAAAAGGTAGTCTACTGGCGCGTCGCTGGTGGGCGGTGGCTTTGCGGGGTGCGATCGCGATTCTCTTTGGTTTAACAGTTTTGGCTTTTCTAGGTATCAGTTTACATCGTACTGTTTGGTGTTTTTGTGTTGGTAGATAGTATTTTTGCCTTAATCGCCTTAAGAAATCGCCATGTGGAAAAACCATCAACCATCTTGGGTGTTGCTATTTGAGGGAATAAGGAGCATTGTCATTAGCAATTCTTTGGTTAATCGACGGATATGCAATCTTTTTCGGCATACTTCTGTTGATTCTTGGTTTTCGACTGCGAAGTTGGAAACAACAAGAACCACCAGTTATTTGATCGAGCTTACTGAAAAATTTGAGTCTGTCTATCTGTGGGTAGGGATTGTACGAATTGAAGAGGCAAAATCGCTCGGTTGATAGTTTTGGCGTAGTCAGCACTTAAGTAAGAGCGAAATTTTGGAGAATCTTTAATATATGTTGTCAGGAAAGCGACGCTTAATGCTTTGAGATAACGGCGAGCAATTTCAGTTTCAGTATCTGAACCAATAATCTCAGAAGGTATTTGTATGGGATCTGGGCTGGAATCAGATTTAGCGATCGCACTAAAGTGAGTTCCACCTTCAAGAAGCACGAGATATTTTTGTTCTGTCGTCAACCAGCTAAAGGGTTGAATTTGTTCTGGTAAGGCTGGTGCGACTCGATCGCCACTACTGGAAACGATCATTACGGGAATGGAAATTTGTTCTAATCCATCTCGACCAAAAATAGTATTGCTAATTGGATTAATCGCGATCGCTGCTTTAATTCTGGGATCTCGCAAGTTATACTGCATTTGAGGTAATTTAATCGCTCGGCATTGAAGTAATAAAGATACATTCAAAAAGGCATCAACCTCCCCACAATCCTTTTGCAGTTGCTCGAAATTTAAAGATGCACCTGCTAAAGCTAGTGCTGTGTAGCCACCAAACGATTGACCGATAACGCCAACTTGTTGCAAATTAAGATTACTTCCATAGCGTTTTTCTAAGACATCGAGTAGATATTTTACATCCAAAGGGCGATCGATAAACTCTTTTGGTTCGGTTACTACATTAATGCGACCAGTTAATAACGAGCGTAATTGCTCGGAATTGCTATTAGGATGTTCGGGAACGGCAACGGCAAAACCATAGGAAGCTAATTGTTGGGCTAAATATCTAAAGCTATTGCGGTCTGAACCTAAACCATGAGAAATGACTACTACAGGAAAAGTGGTTTTTTTAGCTTGTTCTGGCTGAGGTAGATAAATATCGGCTATAAATTCGCGGTTGCGAAGCGAGTCCTTTAGGATACCCTCCGGGTAATCGCGCTGTCGATCGTTGAGTTTTAAAGTTTGTACAGTCCAGCTAAAATTTCCTGGTAAGCGCAAATCTGGTAGATTGAAAAAATTGATTTGCTGTTGTTGGCTTGCTGCTGTAGCTGATTGTTTGGATATAAGTGCGATCGCTTGCTGTGTTTGTTCTTTTAAAGTTCGCAGTCTATCGGAAAGTTCCAGACTACGCTCTAAATCGATACTAACACCGTTAATTGGATATTTTTGCAATATATCAAGGATAGTAAAACCATGTGGTTGTTCCGCAGCAGCCAAAATTAAAGCTGAACGAATTGCATAAAAATCCGAGCGACCAGATTCAGTTTGAATTATTTGTGCGACTTGTTTTAATATATTTTCTCCAATTGGTGTGTAAAAAAACTGAGAAATTTCTACTGAATTCAAGTTGATTGGCGTTAATAGAAGACGACGTAAATTGATTAGTTGTTCTGGATTGAGATTATTGGCAAAAAAAGATATATCTCCTTCTGTTATACCAGTTTTAGCGAATTGTTCTAATTTTTCTAAAGCAATTGAACTTTGAATAATTCCATAAGAAACTTCAATTTTTTGGGCTGCTAAAGTAGGTGCTGAAATGAGAGAAAATAGCAAAATAGAGAGTGTAATTCCCAATCTTTTTAGCAAATAGTCATATAACCTGTCACGCATTTAAAAAAGCTTGTTGTGATTGAGTGTAGGGTTTAAGGGGTAGGGATC
Organism: Coleofasciculaceae cyanobacterium; assembly: GCA_036703275.1. Classification (NCBI taxonomy): domain Bacteria; kingdom Bacillati; phylum Cyanobacteriota; class Cyanophyceae; order Coleofasciculales; family Coleofasciculaceae; species Coleofasciculaceae cyanobacterium. Next base: position 19,128 of record DATNPK010000043.1, read on the forward strand.
AGGTAATTTTTAGATTTGCAGTTTAAATAAATAACAGCTTAAAATACTTAAATTTTTACTATAAAACGATTTTTTAAGTAATAAGTAAAGAAAAAAATTGATATTTAATATGTCTAACTGACTGAAACTATTTATAGCATTTTTTCTAGTTTGTATTATATAGTAATCTTATTTCATTTATGAACAATTAAATTTTGCTTTGGGGAACAGAGAACAAAAAATTTACGATTCATTGAGAATCGCTATAGTTTTTTAAAAGCAAGAAAGCGATAGCCGAAGGTCTACCTGCGCCAATCGTGTAGGGTCGGCTTTATCTCATCGCTGATGGCAAAAAACAGGGATTTTTATTAACCGCAATTATCCTTTAGGGCAACCGCTGGCGCATACGCGATTACCCGAAGGGTAGGCTTCGCGATCGCATTTAAGCCAGAAAAATACTAGCGATCGCCAAAAGACTATTTGAATTAGCTACCGAGCATCAAATTTTTGATTTTCTCAAACTTTTACTCTACGGTTCTTTTTCATGATTCATTTAGGATTGCTATATCCTCTTGGAACATGGATTACTTTTGCATATTATCCATCTCCATTTCTGAGTCCATGTTCTCCATTTGTTGGGTAGACATAGAGTCATCTTCTGAATCTACACCTACTTCTGAATCTTCATTAATATAGACTTCGCCATCTTCTTCAATTCTAACCACACCGATATTACGCTCTCCAGCTTCGTCGAGGGCTACTTCCAAAACTCCATCTTCGTTCACCATTGGCTCAGTCGTCACAAAACCATCATCCTGACGTGCTGCTCTAATGACTACAGGTACGGGCAATCCTCGTAGTGTATGCTCCTCACCCCCCTCAAGAGTTTGATTTTCGGTAAAGCCAATCGCTTGATAATCGATAGCTGCATTAGTATTGTTTTTAACAATGACATTAATAGTTCCTTCAGCTTTAGGAATAGTAGTTACTGGTTCGCCATCGTAACCTTCATCAATACTGTCATAAGCGCCTGATTCTGGTTCTATATTATCATTGCCTTGTTCCATCTCCAGATCGCCTTGAGACGTATTTTCCTGCATATCTGCCTTTGCTTCCACAGTTGTCAAAACTGGTAGTCCGAACGACAAAGTAACTAGGAAAAGTTTGATGAACTTAGAATTTAAAAGATGCAGTTTATCAAATTTGTTGTTCATTATTTTTACTCTTATTTTCTATTTATTTCTTAAACTTATACTAATAAATATCTGTTAAAAAATTATCTATCATAAGTTAGTTTTTTTTTACAATTAACTTCAGAAAATCTTGTTTTTCATCTTTTTATTTAGACATATATAAAAAGACAATATTCCTTGATTTAAACTTTTGGTAGAGTTAAAAAAGTTAACATTTAACAACCTAATGATTTAAATAAAACATAGACAAATATCACGGTTTTCATTAATGGTTGATTTAGGTATAACACTATTACTCTTGACTCTTGGAAGCTGAAAATTTAGATTTCTATTTACTAAAAAGAAATTAAAATCTAAAATTTGAATCCTAATAAATTCCAGTAGTTTAGAAAGGGAATAAAAACTAAAGCAGCAAGCGCAATCAAAGAGTAATGCGCTCGCGCCATTAATGACCAATAGCCTCTCTTCCAAACTTGTAAGCTACAAAACAGTAGTGCAACTGTCAAAATAGTAGTTAACAAAGGAAGACAAAGAAAAGCGATGGCCAAAGCAGGTACGCCATACACCAACTTCCATACACCGTATAACCAAAGCGATAGAGGTAAACCGATTAGGAAAACTAAGTTAAGAATG